>JAUIAZ010000296.1 GCA_030427465.1 Gammaproteobacteria bacterium
TTGAAGAGCTGTTTGTGCGTGCCGAGGGTGATCCGGTGAAGCGCAACGATCCGGTGTATCAGATCTATTCCCCGGAACTGGTCAGTGCCCAGGAAGAGCTGGTACTCGCCCTGAATCGTCAGAACCGCAATCTGATCAGTGCGGCGGAGCAACGCCTGCGCAATCTGTCGTTTCCGGCGGCCTTGATCGAGGCCCTGAAGCGGGATCGTCGGGTCAGGCAGAGCGTCATATTCCGAGCACCTCGCGACGGTATCGTACAGATGCTGTCAGTGCGCGAAGGTTTCTACGTGACCCCCAGCGTGGAAATTCTCAGCATTGCGGGTCTGGACACGGTGTGGGTGGAAGTCCTGGTCAGCAGCGAAGAGGCCAAGCGTCTGCGCCCGGGCCTGCCGGTGTTGGTCAGTGTGGATGGCTTTCCGGAGCGTCAGTGGGAAGGTCAGATTGATTATCTGGAACCGGAAATTGATCCGCGTACACGAAGTCTGCGAGCGCGTGTCATTCTGGATAACGCGGATCGGGTGCTGCGCCCGGGCCTGTACGCGCGGATTCAGGTCTCCGGCGACGCCGGGGAAGCCGTAGCCACCGTGCCAGCGGAATCTCTCATCCGCACAGGTCGTATGGACCGCGTGGTGATGCGGCGTGAAGACGGTTCCTTCAAATCGGTAGAGGTCACCGTCGGGCAATACTTCGATGGCTACTATGAAATTCTGGCGGGCCTGGAAACCGGAGACACAATCGTCACCTCGGCGCAGTTCCTGATCGACTCTGAAAGCAGCAAGAGCTCCGATTTTCTGCGGATGTCACCCATCGATGGCGCGATGGCTTCGATGGCAATGTCCGGTGACGGGGCAGGAAATGACCAGAATGACGAACCGGTCTGGGTTGGCGCGACGGTGGAAGAAGTGATTGATGATCACCGGATGACCCTGGCTCACGGAGAAATTGAAGCCTGGAACATGATGGGCATGGTGATGGATTTTCAGGTGCAGGCGGACATCGATATCAGCCACCTGCAGCCCGGCGATGAAATTCATGTGCAGGTCCGGAAAGATCCTGACTACTACTTCATGGTGACCGAGATCCATGGCCCCATGAATCGGGAGGCCCACTGATGCTGGCTTCCCTGATTCAGTGGTCCATCAATAATCGGGTGCTGGTTCTGTTACTCAGCCTGGTTATCACTCTGATCGGCGTCAGAGCGGTTCAGCAGACCGCGGTGGATGCCATACCTGACCTGAGTGACGTGCAGGTGATTGTCAAAACCGCCTGGCCCGGACAGTCCCCGCGCACCATTGAAGATCAGGTCACCTACCCGTTGACCTCGGCCCTGCTGGGTGTTCCGGGGGCGCGCACGGTTCGGGGCTTTTCCTTTTTTGGGGATTCATACATTTACGTGTTATTTGACGATGACACGGATCTTTACTGGGCGCGCAGCCGGGTGTTGGAGTCGCTAAACCAGATCAGTAATTCCCTGCCGGAGGGGGCTCGTGTGCAGTTGGGGCCCGATGCGACCGGGGTAGGGTGGGTGTATATCTATGCGCTGGACGACCCCAGCGGCCGAACCGATCTGAGTGAACTGCGCAGTCTGCAGGATTACTTTCTGCGCTATGAGTTGCAGACCGTGCCCGGCGTCTCTGAGGTGGCCACTGTCGGAGGATTCGTGCGTCAGTATCAGGTTCGGGTGGACCCCCTCAAATTAAAGGCTTACAACCTGTCGCTCAGCCGTGTGATTGAGGCGGTACAGAGTGGTCAGGGTGAAACCGGTGCCAGTGTCCTGGAGCAGGGTGAGGCTGAGTCCATGATTCGCTTGAGTGGCTATTACACCGGAGCGGAGGCCTTGCGCGACGTCGTACTGGGCAGTACCGAGGCTGGGGTGCCCATCCTGTTGTCAGACATCGCCCGAATACAGGTCGGCCCGGCCATGCGGCGAGGGGTGGCTGAGCTGGATGGACGCGGTGAAACCGTGGGCGGCATTGTGGTGATGCGGTGGGGGGAAAATGCCAGCGAGGTCATTCGTCGGGTTAAAGAACGGCTGGAACAGCTGTCGCGGGGCTTACCGGACAGTGTCGAGATTGTTCCGGTCTATGACCGCTCTGACCTGATTCAGCGCGCGGTCGATAACTTGTGGTCCAAGCTGATACTCGAGTTCGTGGTGGTCGGGCTGGTGTGCCTGATCTTCCTCTGGCATGCCAGATCGACTCTGGTCGCGGTGTTAAGCCTGCCCATCGGCATACTGGCCGCCTTTATCGTCATGCAGTGGCAGGGCCTGAATGCCAACATCATGTCTCTGGGCGGCATTGCCATTGCGATTGGTGCCATGATCGATGCCGCCATCGTCATGATTGAAAACCTGCATAAGCACATAGAGCGTCAGGGCCTTTCCGATCGTAACCGTTGGGAACTGGTCGCCCTGGCCTCGAAAGAGGTGGGCCCGGCTCTGTTTTTCAGCCTGCTGATTATCACCGTCAGTTTTCTGCCAGTGTTTGCACTCGAGGCTCAGGAAGGCCGACTGTTTGCGCCTTTGGCCTACACCAAAACCTATGCCATGGCGGCAGCGGCGATCCTGGCGGTCACACTGGTACCGGTGTTGATGGGGTACTGCATACGCGGCCGGGTGTTGCCAGAGTCCAGAAACCCGGTGAATCGGGGCCTGATCGCACTTTACCGGCCCGTGCTTAAAGGCATCCTGGCTCGTCCTTTCCTGAGTCTGCTGGTGACTCTGCTGACTCTGGTTCTGGGCTGGTTGCCGGTATCTAAAATCGGTTCTGAGTTTATGCCTCCTCTGGATGAAGGGGATCTCATGTATATGCCGACTACTTACCCGGGCGTCAGCATTGGCAAGGCCCGGGAGATACTGCAACAGACGGATGCCATTATCCGCACGGTGCCTGAGGTCGAGCGGGTTTTCGGCAAAGTCGGCCGCGCGGAAACCGCGACGGACCCCGCGCCGCTCACCATGATTGAAACCTTTATCAAATTGAAGCCGCGTGACCAGTGGCGACCCGGCCTGAGCAGTGAAGATCTGCAACGCGAGTTTGATCGTCTGGTCAAGTTTCCCGGACTGAGCAATGCCTGGGTGATGCCGATCAAGACCCGGATTGACATGCTGGCCACCGGCATTAAAACTCCGGTCGGGGTCAAAGTCACCGGCCCGGATCTGGGCGAACTGCAGCGCATCGGTCAGGAACTGGAGGCCCTGTTCCCAGAGATTGCGGGCACGGTATCTGCCTATGCCGAACGCACGGAAGGTGGACGTTATCTGCAGATCGACCCCGATCGACAGGCACTGGCACGTTTCGGGATTTCACTGAAAGAGTGGCAGAGTGCCAGTGCAGCCGCCATTGGCGGGATGAATGTATCCGAGACCGTGGAGGGGCTGGAACGCTACAGCGTCAACATTCGCTACCCTGAGGACTACCGCAATACCCCTGAAGCGATAGAGCAGTTACCGCTGGTCACTTCTCAGGGGCAATGGGTCACGCTGGGTGAGGTGAGCCGCGTGACTCTGCAGCCAGGGCCGCCCATGATCAAAAGCGAAAATGCCCGGCCTACGAGTTGGGTGTACGTCGATATTGAAGGCCGCTCTCTGGGCGACTATGTGGCGGAGGCCCAACAGGTGGTTGCCGAACGCATTGCCTTGCCACCCGGGTATGCCCTGAACTGGGCCGGCCAGTTCGAGTACCTGCAACGGGTCGAGGCACGCATGCAGTGGCTGATACCACTGACCCTGGGCCTGATCGCCATTCTGCTGTTTCTGAACTTCCGTCGTTTCGGAGAAACGCTGCTGGTGATGTTGAGTATCCCCTTCGCCCTGATTGGCGGAATCTGGTTGGTTTGGCTGATGGATTTTCATTTCAGCGTCGCCGTGGCCGTTGGCTTTATTGCCCTGGCCGGGGTGGCAGCTGAAACGGGGGTGATCATGCTGGTGTATCTGGAGCAGGCCTGGAAAAGTGCGATTCAGGAAGCTCGACAGCAAGAGCGTGCCTTGACTCAAGCTGATCTGGACGCCGCGATCATGCATGGGGCTGTCGAACGGGTGCGCCCCAAAATGATGACCGTCGCTGCGATTATGGCGGGCTTGCTGCCCATCCTCCTGGGTACCGGAACCGGCTCAGAAGTTATGCAGCGGATCGCGGCGCCGATGGTGGGCGGCATGATCTCTTCGACAGTACTCACGCTGGCGATTCTGCCCTTGCTCTACCGCATGATGAAGTCGGGATCACTGAAAACGGAGAAGACCCGCTAGATCTGTTTGACTGAACGATTATTGGTAGGGAAGGGCTGGATAAGCCCTGATACGGTTACGGCCAATTGTGCAGCTATTACCGAGAAGCAGCCGTCAGGCCATTTGTCAGCAATGACTGCTTTCGTTGGTAAGGAGCCTAGCTGCAAACCTCCCGATGGGCACCTGGCGTCATGCCAAGAATTGAGGTCTGCTATCCAGTCGGGAGCAGTCGTTCTTTTCGCTCAAGAATCGTCTAAAATGTAGGCAGGAAAGATCCGTTAGCAGTCATCACGTTTTCCCGTTTTTGAGAGACTTCTTGGTCCGCTCATACCGAGAAGCAGTCATACAGGCTAATCCTCAGTAACT
>JAUIAZ010000022.1 GCA_030427465.1 Gammaproteobacteria bacterium
TATGCCAGTTGCTGCCTTTCCCTTCCGCTTTTTCCCGGGTTGTCCCGTGAGCAGGTTGAACGTGTGGCGGAGATTGTTAATGAGCATCTTGGATAGGGTGCAGGGATATCGTTTGTTTGCCGTTTTCCTTCTCTCGTTCGGAAGCCGGTCGGCGTTTCAGCAATTCCGATTCAATCCTGACCCGTCTTCCCCGAATCCAAGCCATAGGCGTCTCGATGGTGATCCAGACATCATCAGCTTCTTTTATCCTACCAAGCAAATTCCTCTGAGGGTCTTCTACCATTTGTCCTGGTTCAAAAGGCGTTGGACTTTGCAGAGACAAGACTGGAACCCGGTGTATTGGAGGCAGAGGAGTGGCCTCGGTTTCTTCTTGTTCGAAAGTCTGTGTGCATATTTCTCCGGGCTGCATGTCCTGCGCAGAGTCGAGCAGAGCACTCGATTTCCAGATAATCAAATGTTCGGGGGTGGTAAGTGTTTTGGCGTAAAACTCAAGCAAAAGGTTTTCACTGTCCTGATCGATAAGACGATGTCGGAAAAAAAAGGTTTGTGTGTCAGCCATTAGAAGGTCATTTATCAGGTTGTTATTGTCATGAGTTCAGTGGTGGTTATACCGGCGAGAGGCGGGAGCAAGCGAATTCCGGGTAAAAACATCCGGCCTTTTCGTGGCAAACCGATGATAGCCTACGCCATAGAAACGGCTTTGGCTACGTCAGGGGTCGATGAGGTTCTGGTTTCTACAGACTCTGATGAAATTGCTGAAATCGCCCGACGCTTCGGTGCCTCCGTGCCGTTTGTAAGGCCAGCTCATCTGGCGGATGATTTCTGCGGAACGACGGATGTGATCCGTCATGCGCAGGCCTGGCTGGCGGAGAATGCATCGGTTTACGATCATCTGTGCTGCCTTTACCCCACGAGCCCCCTTCTCAAGGCCAACGATTTTGCGTCTGGCCTGGAGGCTCTGAAATCTGACCCGACCCTGCAGTACGCCTTCTCGGTCGGGGAGTTTGCTTATCCGGTCTACAGGGCTCTGAAAGCGGGCAGCAGGGGCGGCGTTACCATGCTGTTTCCAGAGCATGCAGGCTCCCGTTCACAGGATCTGCCTGAGACTTTTCACGATGCCGGACAGTTTTACTGGGGCCGATGGGAGGCTTGGGAGCAGGGGCTGCCTCTTTTCGAGCAACACACCCGAGCGATCATGTTGCCGCGTCACCGGGTGGTAGACATCGATACGGAGGAAGACTGGCACATCGCCGAACTCTATGCGCAACTGATAGAGGCCCGTGAAGGAGGAAGCGCCTGATGAATGCGTTCTGGCAGCGGCTCACAGATCCGGCGCAGCCTCCGATGGTGGTCGCAGAATTATCCGGAAACCATATGGGGCAATATGAGCAGGCCGAGGCGCTGGTGCGGGAGGCAGCCCATGCGGGAGCGGACGCCATCAAGCTACAGACCTATACCGCGGACTCAATGACCTTGCCCTTAAAGACCGGTGACTTCGTGATTCAGGACAAGAACAGCCTCTGGTATGGAAGGGCGCTGTATGAGCTCTATGAGCAGGCATCCACACCCTGGGATTGGCATGAGCCCCTGTTCCATCTGGCTGAATCACTGGGGTTGATGGCCTTCAGTTCGCCCTTTGATGCGGCAGCCGTTCGTAAGCTGACCGAACTGCAGGTTCCTTGTCTGAAAATTGCGTCGTTTGAGCTGACCGATCGGGAGCTGATCCGCAGTGCAGCCCGCTCCGGCCTGCCTCTGATCTTGTCTACCGGAATGGCGACGCTGGAGGAAGTGACTGATGCGGTATCCTGGGTGAAAGCCGAAGGTAACGAACACTTTGCCCTGCTGAAATGCACCAGTCGTTATCCGGCAGCGGCTTCCGGCTGTGACCTGAGAAGTATGCAAGTGCTGGCAGACACTTTTCAGTGCCCGGCAGGTTACTCGGATCACACCGTGGGTCCCGCGGCGTCTGTGGCCGCCAGTGCACTGGGGGCCCGCTTCATCGAGAAACATCTGGTCCTGGATTGTGAATCCGATGCGGTGGATGCGGCGTTTTCTGCTGACCCTGAGTCTCTGGCGCAGTTGGTTCAGTGGGTTCGGGAAGCCTGGCAGGCGAGGGGTGAGATTCGTTTTGGTAATGAAGCAAGTGATGCTTCAGAGCGTCAGTACCGGCGCTCACTGTACATTGCCAAAGACCTTGTGGCAGGTGAGCGGCTGACCGATAAGAACCTTCGTATCGTTCGCCCGGAAAAAGGCTTGCCACCGAAATACTACGAACAAGTGATGGGGCGCCGTGTGGCTCAGGATATCAAGGCCGGGACGCCGCTCAGTTGGGACCTCCTGACGCCCGACGTCATGCCAGAAGCAAAGCGCGACGTGATGCCCGGCGGAAAAACGGGTAGCGAGGGGTGAGTCAGCCCTTTACCGTCATTATCCGCTGTCTGGCTTCTGCCAGAATGGGGCTGGGCCACCTGATGCGCAGTGCGGGCCTGGCCCAGACGCTGCGTGAGCGCGGCCATCGGGTGCACTGGATACTCAACGAGGGCGCGCGGACTGCCTATTCCGGTCTTCAGTCTCAGGATCCGGTGGACTGGGTGGCTGAGCCAGCGCAGTGGTCAGCAGAGTCTTCCCTCTGGTCGCAAAGACTGCAAGAGTATGCGAGCGCGTTGATACTGCTGGATGGTTATGAATTTGATGCTGCTTACCGGCAATCTATCTGGCAGCTTAACCATCCGCTTGTGCTGTTTGACGACGGAGTACTCGAGCCTCCCATTCATGCGAGTCTGGTCATTCACTCGAGCATTGAGCCAGGGGCGGAGGGCGAGCGTTTTTCAGCCGTTGCCCGGGTGCTCATTGGTGCCCGATATGCCCCGGTACGCCCTGAATTTCCAGCCTGTCGCCCCCTGCTGCCACTGGGTGAAAGAGGGGAGTGCCTGGCACTCTTCGGTGGCAGTGACGTTGCGGGGCTGAGTCTGTCTCTGGTCGAGTCCTTGCCCGATCTGAACTGGCCGGAGTCCGTCCCCGTGCGCCTGATAACTGGGCCTGCCTACCCGGATCCGGAACATCTGAATCAGACCATTGCACGCCTTGGGGTCAATGTGACCCATGAACACAAGGTGCGAAATATGGCCACACGCATGCGTCAGGCGCGCCTGGCCATCAGTGCGGCCGGATCGAGTCTGTGGGAGCTAGGCGTCATGCAAGTGCCTACAGTTGCGCTGGTTGTGGCCGATAATCAGGAACAGGTGCTGAATATGAGCGGCCCCCGCGGCTTTCTGGCAGTGCATGATGCGCGTGAGGGCATTGACTGGTCACAGGTGCTTCCGGCATGTTTGGACTATTGGCAGGAGCTGGCGGCGCCATCCCCGGCCTTACGGCAGCGGCTGCATCGCTGGAACGGCTGGTGCGATGGCAAAGGGCTCGCGCGCATTGTCGATGCCATGGAAGCCTTGGTGGCTTCCAGTCAAATCTCGACGACCTCTGGCGTCTGAAGTAAACCGGAGAGTAAAGAGCAGCATGATAACAACAGAAAAAACCGATCGAGCTACATCACCTGTAGGGACGGCGCCTGCAGGGACAGCGCTGCAGAAGTTATCCCCCTGGCTATCCGGTGGCGGATTCAGCCTGCGCCCCCTGATTGAGGAAGACCGGGATCTCGTGCTGACTTGGCGTAATTCCCCGGCTGTGCGTCTGCAGATGGTGCAGTCTGAAGAGATAGACCGGCCCACCCACGAACGCTGGTTTGAGCGCCAGGCGACTCAGGCCCAGTCATTGCACGCACAGTCGTTGCAATTGATGGCTCAGAAGGGCGATCGTCCGGTAGGTGTCTGCAACCTGATGACCTTGCAGGGTGAACCCCTGGCCGAAGCCAGTACGGCCGAGATGGGCTATTACCTCGGAGTCGATGACGTGCGCGGGTCCTTATTGGCGTTTGTCCCCGCACTCCTCACACTGAATGGCGCTTTTGAAGGGCTAGGGCTGCAGCAGGTGCAAGCACGGGTCAAAGCGTCCAATCTGGCTGCGATTCGTTTCAACCAGACCCTGGGATATACCACGGTGGAATCCGGCCCACTCCTCAAAATGGTTCTGTCAGCCAGTGATTATCGACAGGCATCGGCAGGTCTTCAGCGGCTCGTCCGGCCTGCTGGAAATCAGGCAAGGGCTGTCAACGGCAACATGAAAACCAAACTATGAAAGCCGAACTATGAAAGCTGAAAACCAGATACTGAACACACTGTTTACCCAATCATTAGGCATACCGTCAGATTTGGTGACTGAAGACCTGGCTTACAACAGCCTGCCCCAGTGGGATTCCACAGCCCATTTGCAACTGGTAATGGCTCTGGAAAACCACTTTGGCATCACACTGGAAACCGAGGACATGCTGGATATGAGCTCGGTGGCCAAGGCGCGCAGTATTCTTGAAAAATACGGGGTGGAATGGGTGTGAACACCTCAGGAGCAGCCGCCTACTGGAACCTTGAGCGTTACGCGGAGCGGGTCGCTTTCGTCGATGAGCAAGGGGGCATTTGTCGCTACGGTCAACTGCAGTCGCAGGTAGATGAGTTCCGTGATCAGTTACCGCAAAAACGACAGCTGATGGTTATGGTGAGTCGGCAGACTGTGCCGTCCCTGGTCGCCTATCTGGGGCTTTTGCAGGCGGGTCATCCGTTTCTGTTGCTGGATGAGAAGACCCCGGCCGAGCAACGGGCTGATTTTATCGAGCGCTTCAGACCAGCCCGCCTGATTGATGCCACTGGCCAAACGATTGAGAGTACCTTGCTTGATTCAGGGCTCGATGAAAATCCAACGGCGCTGGTGGAGGATCTCGCTCTGCTATTGCCCACTTCCGGTAGCAGTGGTGTGGCGAAGTGGGTCATGCTTTCTTACGACAATCTGCAGTCCAACGCAGCTTCCATCTGTGAGTATCAGGCAATCGTGCCAGAGGATCGGGCGATTACCAGTCTGCCGATGGCATACAGTTATGGTCTATCTGTCATCAATACCCACCTGCTGGCGGGGGCAAGTCTGGCACTTTCTTCGGCCAGCATGATGGAGCGGCCTTTTTGGGAGCAGTTGCGCGAGCAGTCAGTGACCCATCTGGCGGCAGTGCCTTTTCAGTATGAGCTGATGGAACGACTGCGATTTCGTCAACAGGACTGGCCGGCCTTGCGTCTGCTGACGCAGGCGGGCGGTCGTCTGAGTGAAACCCTGGCGAAAGCCTATACCCGATATGCTTGCGAGCAGGGCAAACAATTCTTCCTCATGTACGGTCAAACCGAAGCCACCGCACGCATGGCCTATCTGGCCGCGCACCGGGAGCCTGAAAAAGTACCAGCCATAGGCAGAGCCATTCCCGGAGGTCAGATACTCTTGGCGGACA
Source organism: Gammaproteobacteria bacterium (assembly GCA_030427465.1). Classification (GTDB taxonomy): domain Bacteria; phylum Pseudomonadota; class Gammaproteobacteria; order Pseudomonadales; family Oleiphilaceae; genus JADJWY01. The sequence continues at coordinate 5,381 of JAUIAZ010000022.1, forward strand.
CTGAAGGGGAACTTGTAACTCAGGCAGGGCAGCCAGGGGAAATCCGCTATCGCGGACCCAATGTCATGCTTGGCTATGCGCGCACAGCGCAAGACCTGGTGGCACCGGAACGCCCTCAGGAACTGGCCACGGGTGATCTGGCTGTGCTGGATGAGTCGGGTGTTTACCGGGTAACGGGGCGACTGAGCCGTATCCTGAAAATGCAGGGGAGGCGCATCGACCTGGATGATCTGCAGCATACCCTGGCGGCAGAGGGTTGGTCTTTGCTGGTGACCGGCGAAGACGACCGCTTGCTGGTCTGCCTGACACCTGGGCAAAACAGTGAGGCTCTCTTGCAATCGCTGGCCGGGCATACCGGGATTCACCGGGCCTATTGTCATGTTTTCGAACGGGATGCCTTTCCCCTGACCCCGAATGGCAAACCGGACTACGCGCAGTTAAAACGGATGCAGCATGAATCTGCCGCTTGACTGGCCCATGTACGAAAGTCCTGAATCGGCGCGGCAGGCACGCTTGTGTCAGCACCTCCGTGACCTGGATGAGTGGCACCGGACAGCCTGCGCACCCTATGGGGCCATCGCCCGCAAGCAGTTTGCACGGTCCGCCGAAGGCCTCTCTGCTTTGCCCTGGCTGGCGGTCAGGCTGTTCAAGCAGCACAGGTGGTGCTCTGTGCCCGAGCAGGACCTGATCAGGGAGCTGACCTCATCCGGTACCACCGGTGCGCGACTCTCCCGGGTGGTGTTGGATCGTGATACCGCGGCGCGGCAACAACGGGTGCTGGTCAAAACACTCGAGACGGTTCTGGGGCCATCCCGGCGTCCATTGGGGTTGATTGAAACGCCACCGGTGGTTGCCGCCGTTCAGGTCGCAACCGTTCAAGTTGGAGCGAGCAGCAAACTGGTGGAAGAAACCCGTATGCCGGCGACATCCGCCCGGCAGGCCGGAGGACAGGGGGTCAGTCTCTTCGGGCGCACACTGGAGCGGCTGCTAAAAGCCCCGGGCGAAATCGACACAGCCGCCTGGGACCGTCTGCTGACGCAGGCCGGAGAGGGTCCGTTGACATTGTTTGGCTTCACCGACCAGATCTGGTTACTGGTCAAAACCCTGAAAAAGCAGAACCAACGTTTGCAGGCCAGCCCTCAGACGGTTTTGCTGCATACGGGGGGCTGGAAGAAACTGCAGGATGAAGCGGTGAGTCCGGAAAGCTTCCGGGAAGCCCTGTCCGTCTACCTGGGTGTCAGCAGAGTGCACGATTTCTACGGTATGGCCGAACAGACCGGCAGTGTTTTTCTGGCCTGCCCGGAAGGTCATTTTCACGTCTCCGCCTATAACCACGTCATCATCCGCGATCCACTGACCTGGAAGGAGCTGCCACCCGGTAAAACCGGGCTGGTGCAGGTGATGTCAGCCTTGCCCACTAGCTACCCCGGTCACAGCCTGCTGACCGAGGATCTGGGTTATGTCGTTGCCGATGATCATTGTGCCTGTGGCTGGCGGGGGCGCCACTTCGGGATACAGGGCAGAATCCCGGCCGTAGAGAACCGGGGGTGCAGCAATGTCTGAATCGGCGCACCCGGCAGACAAGCTTGAGCACCTGGCGGCCTTTCAACAACCGGTGATCAGTTGGTGTGAAACGCTGTCTCAATGCCTGACGCTTGTGGCAGAGGGCCATCATCCGGAACTGCAGGCGCTGGCGTTCTGGTTGCGCCCACAGCACCTTCAGGCGATCAAGGCACGTTATCCGGAGGGTCTGAGCGGCTGCGGAACCGTGTTTCACATCCCGCCCTCGAATGTGCCCACCTTGATGGTGTATACACTGGTGACGAGCCTGCTTGCCGGCAACCGCAACATCGTGCGGATCAGTTCAGAGCGCCGCAACGAAATAACCCGGCTTTGCCTTCAGGCGCTCCGTGATTCCCTGGCACAGCCGGATCATGCCGCATTGGCCAGAGCGATTGAGCTGGTGGAATACGGCTACGATGATGCGCAAACCCGGATACTGGCGTCCCGTAGTGAGGTCGTTCTGCTTTGGGGAGGGCCGGATAGTCTCGCCCATCTGCAAGCGGTGGTGGACGGAATTCCTGCGTCAAACCGGCCCCGGACACTGACCTTTCCCCAGCGACACTCAGCGGCTTATATAGACCTGGATGACTCTTCACCTGAGGACGACTATGCCCTGCTGCAACGTTTGGAGCGCGACCTGTTTCCCTTTCTGCAGCAAGCCTGCAGCAGCGCCAAAGCGCTGTTCTTCAAAGGCAAGGGGGAGGGTGCCAACGAGCGGATCCGGCAGATCCTGAAGCAGCTGGATGAGCGTCTGATTGCCCGTGATCTGCCGTTCGGAATCTTGGCCAGAGCGTCTGCCGAACAGGCGGTGTATTTGCAGAATGCCTGCCGGGAATCTGACACCCCCGTTCTTTCCCACAACAAAACGGGCTGGCTGTGGGTTCATGTCAGTCACCTGACCGAGGCCCTGTTGCAGAGTCATCCGGGCTATTTTACCGGGCTGGTCTGTCGGGTCGAAGACGCATCCGCAGTGGCCCGAAACTGTCCGCTTTCATTGCAGACGATTACCTGTTGGCCAAAGGCGGGTGGCGAGGATAAGGCGCTTGAAGCAGCGCTGCCGAAGCATCTCAGGCGTGTCGTGGTCGGGCAGGCTCTGGATTTTGATGTGGTGTGGGATGGCAAAGACCTGATCCGGGAGCTGAGCCAATGAAGCTGAGCGTGATTATTCCCTGCTATAACCTGGAGGATTATATCCTGCCCTGTCTCGATAGTGTGCTTACCCAGCATCTGGATGCACCCTTTGAAGTGCTGGTCGCCGATGACGCCTCCACCGATCAGTCACCCGCGCGCCTCACCGAGTATGCGGAAAAATGGCGACAGCAAACGAACAACGGGCAGGTCTCATTGAAGCTGTTTCTCCGTGAGAAGAATCTTGGCTTGCGGCAGAATCTGCAGAAGATGCTGAACCAGGCACAAGGCCAGTACATTGCCTACCTGGATGGGGACGATCTGGCACTGCCAGGTAAGCTGGCTGCCCAGGTGGCTTATCTGGATCAGCAGGCGGGCTGCAGTATCTGCTATCACGAATCCCGGTGTTTCGATTCCGACAGTGGGGAAGCTCGTGGGCTTTATTCCCGGGATTTCTACAACGCCCGCTATGTGCCTGAACGTGCCAATCTGTCGCACCTGATCCGCTACGGGACCTTTCTGCAGGCCAGTGCGGTCATGTTCCGCCGCCATGCCGGACTGGATGGTTTGCTGGATCCGCAGTGCCGGATCATTGTCGACTATCCGATGCATGTGGCCAATGCTGGAGAACTGGGTGGGACTATTGATCGCCTGCCAGAGGTTCTGGGCAAATACCGCCTGCATGACAGCAGTTTCGGGGCACAGACGGCGCGTAATCTGGCCCGTCGTGAAGAGGTACTGGGCGAGCTTCTGCGCACTTGTGAGCGGTCGGCAGAATGGAGCGTGCCCCCTGAAGTCATTGAAGCCGGTAAGGCGCACTTCCGTTTTGCGGCAGCACTTTATTTCCTCAGGCAGGGCGCTGAAGACCAGTTTTTATCGACGATGACCGAATCGGCGGAAGGTGAGTGTTTCTTCGATGAGCGCCATCGCTGGGCCTTTGCACACAGGCTGGAGCCGCAGCGGGTGAAGCAGCGTTTCTTCCCGCAGGAGCGCATCGAGGCATGAAGCTTATCCAGAGCGAAAACCAGATCGCGTCCTCACTGAAAAACTGTCAGGTGCTTATTGTCGGAGCCGGTCTGTCAGGGGCGGTGCTCGCCGAGCGGGCCGCCAGTGCCGGCCTGCGGGTTGTGGTGCTGGAGCAGCGCGCGCATGTGGCCGGAAACTGCCATGATCATCGCGATGAGCATGGCGTGATGGTCCATGCTTACGGCCCGCATATATTTCACAGCAACCGGTCTCATGTGGTCGAGTATCTGTCCGGCTTTACCGACTGGACGCCGTATACCCATCGTGTGCTGGCGGATATTGATGGGCAGAAGGTGCCCGTTCCCTTCAATCTGACCAGCCTTCGGGCCTGTTTTGCGCCCGATCAGGCGGAGGCAATGGAGCAGGAACTGCTAGAGCGCTATGCGTGGGACCAGGCAGTACCCATCACCGACTTGATGGACTCTGACTCGGCACGGCTTCAGCTGCTGGGCGATTTCATATTTACCAAGGTGTTCCGGCATTACACGCTGAAGCAGTGGGGAATTGCAGCGGATCAGCTGTCTCCTGAAGTGTTGAAGCGTGTTCCCGTGGTGCTGTCTCACGATGATCGCTATTTCCGGGATCGCTTCCAGCAGATGCCGGCACAAGGTTACACCGCCATGGTGGAAAACCTGCTTTCCCATCCGAATATACAGGTGGCGCTGGGGCAGGAAGCCTCCCGCTGGATTGCCCTGGATGAAACGCAGGGTGAGATCCTGGTGCGGCAGCGGCCTTTCAATGGCCAGCTTGTCTATACGGGGCCACTGGACGCCTTGTTCGGGTGCCGGCTCGGTGCACTGAAATATCGCTCCCTGCAATTTCACTTTGAACACCGCCCAGATTTTCCCTTTCAGGCGACCGGCACGGTGAATTACCCCAACCACGAATCCATGACCCGGATTACGGAATTTCGTCACCTGACTGGCCAGGCAGATGTCTCAGGCACGACAATCGTACGCGAGTATCCCCAGGACTATGACCCTGATGACCCGGGCCGGAATATTCCCTATTACCCACTGATGAACCCTGAATCCCGAACTCTTTATGAACGCTACCGGGTGCTGGCTCAGCGCTTTGAGCAGCTGATTGTCTGCGGTCGCCTGGGTGACTTCCGTTACTACAATATGGACGATGCCGTCAGCCGCAGTCTTGAGCTGGCGGAATCGCTGGCCTGGGCTCCCAGTGATGTGGAGGCGGTCTCTTGAACAGATTGAGTCGAGTCGCCCTGGTTGGCGCGGGCAGTTCTGCGCAGCGCTATTTGACTTCATTCCTCGGTGAGCAGCAACTCGCTGGTGTGTTCGACTCCCAAGGGAAAGGGCAGCTGGGTGAGCATCCTGTCAGACCGCTTGACGAACTGAAACTGGCCGATTGTGATCGCGTGGTCATTGCTTCCTGGGCCATTGATGAGCTTTTGCAGACCTTATCCCGGCTGGATGTCCCTGAATCCCGTATCGATCTGTTCCTGAATGATCGGGATGAGGTCATTGATGTGTCGACCTGGCGAGCGCGAAAGCAGGGGGAGGCACAGCGATTTGATCGGCAAAGCGGCGGGGAGCTGTTGGCGGTCTATGATCTGAATGTCGCACGGCCCACCTACGATATTCTGGCTTTTTTGTGTCTCGCTGAGCTGGAACGGATGGAGCGCAGTCTTTCCTATGTGCACCTCGTCATCGTACCCCCCAGTCTGAATGATTTTAATGCCCAGCTCCTTCCGGTGATTCCGCCGGAGGAGCAAAGCTGGCGCACCCATCAGATACTGATCGACAGTGCGCAGTTGTTGCCGAGCTGCCGGGGTGTCAGTCTGCTCCCTAGCCGGGAAACGTTGACCTCGCTCATTGAAGGACGTGCTGTCTGGCCTGAAGGTAGCTGCGTGGATCGGCCAAAAGCCTGCTGGGAGTTCAATCATCTGGTAGATGTGGTTGCCAGGGGGGGGGAGATAAGGCAGTTGAGATCCAGCCAGCAGGCAAAAACCATCCTCAATAGCTGGGTTCGTGAAGTTAACCCGCAAAACCTGCCCATGGTCAGCATCACACTGAGAAACTGTGCGCTTCAGAAGGCGAGGAATTCTGATCTTGCTCAGTGGCGAAAGTTTGTCGCTTCATTGGACCGGTCTGAGTATTTTCCAGTGATTGTGCCGGATACGGAGCGGGGTCTTGAGCCAAGCCCGATCGCGGAAGCGACGCTGTTCCCGGTTGCCGCATTCAACCTGGATATGCGCATGGCTTTATATGAAGCCAGTTTTCTGAACCTGGGCGTTGCCAATGGTCCGGCGCATCTTTGGGTTTTCAGCAAAGCGTGCCGTTATCTGATGTTCAAACAGATCGTCGATACCTATAACCATTCTTCTGAAGCCTCGTTTCGCCGGCGTCAGATTGAACCGGGGCAGGATTTCCCCGGAGCGGGCCCCGGACAGCATCTGGTTTGGGAGGATGACAGGCTTTCCGTCATTCAGCGTGAGTTTGCGCGCTTTATCAAGGCCTTGAGTCTTGCAGAGGCTGGCAGTTAATGTAACTATTCAGACCTATAAGGATAAGAAAGACCCTGCTCATTCTAGGCGACATGAATCAAGGCAAGACAATAGCCTCCAGAAAACCGAATAGCGGTCGATAAGCTCTTATAGAGGGATGAAGCCCTGGCGTAGAACAAGCCTGAATCTGCTTGTGATGCCAGTTTGCATGGATTGCGTAACGCGGGTGATGCCCGCTCCGACGACTCGATGTGAAGATAAGGCGGTATAACAATGACAACAACCTTCGTGGATTATGCGAACAAACTTCAGGATCAGTTGGCGCAGGCTGATTGGGGGCCGGTTGCGCAGTTGGCAGATGAACTGGAGCTTTGCCTGAAAGAGGGGCGCAACGTCTATCTCTGCGGGAACGGAGGCAGTGCGGCCAATGCCCAGCATATTGCCAACGATCTGCTCTATGGGGTTTCTCCGGCAGGCGATGCGTCGATTCGGGTGGAAGCTTTATCCAGCAATACTTCGGTGATCACCTGTCTGGCCAATGACATCGGTTATGATCAGATTTTTGCGCGCCAGATCAAAGTCAAAGCCAGAGCGGGGGATCTTCTGATCGTCCTGTCCGGTAGTGGCAATTCCCCCAACATTCTCAAAGCGCTGGAAGCTGGCCGCGACGCTGGCATGACGACCTGCGCGATACTCGGGTATTCCGGGGGAAAGGCCAAATCCATGGCAGATCTGGTGCTTCACTTCGACGTGAATGACATGCAAATCGCCGAAGATCTGCAGCTGACGGTGGGGCATATGCTCATGCGCTATCTCTGTCAGCTCAACTGGCAGGCGATGCCCAAGAAGAAGATTGGGCTGGTATCTGTTTGAAGGCTTTCCTGGATTACTACAAGCAAGCGGACATCATTCCGGTGTTCCAGAATATTCCAGATCTGAGTGAACACTTTCAGCGAAGAGCCGGCTTGCTGCGGCAGCTGGGAGTTCCCTATCGCTTCCTGACCGGGCGCCGCTGTCTCGAGTTTGGCCCAGGAACCGGACAAAATGCGCTATTTACGCTCGCCTGTGAACCTTCCGAACTGGTACTCGTTGATGCCAACCCGGCTTCATTACGGGAGACCCGCCGGCAACTGAACCCGGACGAGTGGGGTGCCTCCCGCATTACGTTGGTGGAGAGCACCATCGAAGCTTATCCGGGAGCCCGGGATTTTGATTTTGTGCTCTGTGAGGGGGTCATACCCTTTCAGAATGATCCGGCGAGTCTGACCCAGGATGTGGCTGAAGCGGTGGCACCGGGCGGCATCATGGTGATTACCTGCGTTGATGGCCTGTCTTATTACGCGGAAGTGCTCAGACGCTGCCTCAAGCCATTGATCCTGGCACTTCGGCCTGACGAGCCGGAGTTGGATGTTCTGGTCGATTTTTTCACCCCGGATCTACAAGCTTTGCCTGCCATGACCCGACGGTATTCCGATTGGGTACAGGATGTGATTCTGCATCCCTACCGAGGAGGCCGGCTCTACTCGATTGCGGACGCGCTGGACACGCTGGGCGAAGACTTTGACGTACAGGGCTTCTCTCCCAACTTCCTGCAGGACTGGCGCTGGTTCAAGCAAATGGTGGGGGACGATCCCGGTGTTAACCGGGAAGCGCTCAGAACCTATCAGCGCCAGGGCAGCGCGCTGATCGACTGTCGTGTGGATGGTCAGCAGAGCTTGCCTGACGCTGCACGATTACAAATGCTCTGTGAGCAGGCCTATCAGACTCACTTCGATGCCTGGGACGGCAATATCGATGCTCTGGCCGGAATCGTGTCTGGTGTAGAAGAAGTGCTCACGCTGCTGGAGGGTAGCTTGAAATTGACAGCGGCCTCTCTGAAAGACTGGTGTCGAATGGTGGACGAACTCCAGAATGGCCGCTGGGTAACCCCGGAGGCTTTTGCGGGCTACTTCGGGCGCGGGCAGCAGTATGTGAGTTTTATTCGGCGGGAGAGTTGGGGTGAGGGGGCGGCCTGACTAGCCTAACAATTTTGAGAGTCTGATTTTTTTCAGTGTTTATAAATCCTTTATAGAGAACCCTTCATTTAATGCGTAGCGGAATCGATCAGCAGAATACTTTTTATGTCACAGGCTACGGCCAGTCTGCCAACCGCTGGTTTTATGAAGGGTTAAATCTGCACCCGGAAATCCACTGCTTTTTTGGCAACGACCAGGTGACAGGGGAGCTTGCCGAGAATTTCCGTAAGCCAATCAAGCCATCGGCCAGGTACCTGGGAATCGTTCATCGGCATACTGTCAGAACGGTTGAAACGATGGTCAAGACTGGCAATTATCTGGGTATCGTTAATCTGATTCGACACCCGGTCACCCGCGTTTTCTCCAGGACCAACGCTTTCCATAAAGAGCTACAGAACCAGGACGCCTTTCTTTGTGAGCAAATTGGGCTCCTGCTCGAAAGAGACAGAGAACTGGTAGACGGTTGGGTCCACAGGATGGAACTTGATCTGAGCGATCTCAGACAGCGGGCTTACCTGGCATCCTGCTGCACCATACGGGATATGGTCGATGAGATCAGTTTCAGTCGCCTTGAACTGAAAATGGATGACCAGTTTCAAATACCCATGGAGCGTCTTACTACCGACCGTGGGTTTTTCCAGAAAACGCTTAAGCGACTGACCGCTGGGAAAGTTGAAACAACCCCCCTATACCTCGACGAGGTTTTCGAGAATACACCCGATCAGAATAAGACACTCTCTCACGGCCGAAACAAGGTGTCACAATGCCCGGTTCGTGTCGTAGAGGCGCTCGATCCTTGGCAAAGACAAGTATTGGCTGAAGCGCTTGAGTTTCACTGCGCAGATCACTTCTTCGAAGGATTCGGATATGACGTAGAGATTGTTCGGGATTCATTGCCGGTTGACCGGCTTCCTGTTCCCAACCCAGAAATGAAAAAGATTCTGTTCAACGAGCGCCACATTTTACTGCGTGATCGCCTACAGGAATTATCGAACGATGAAGTACCAGCGATCGTGCCAATGATGGTCGAGGAGGTATTTGAACGGGTGCATGGTGCAGACCTTTACTGGGGGGATCACCTGCTCAGTATCGACAAGGCACAGGACTTCATGAATGACCCGAGTTTTGCCAACGCCTGGAACGTCGTAAAGAATACTCATCAGTATGACCGCTACAATGCTCGGGACGGCATTAAATGGCGTTTTCATGTGTTGGTCTGGGCTGCTAGGCAAGCCTCTAAAATCCCTGGGGATTTTGTCGAGTGTGGTGTGTTCAAAGGGGACATGTCCTGGTTTGTCACCGAGTGTGCAGACGCCTTCGGAACTGGAAGAAAGATGTACCTGATTGACAGCTTCGATGGATTCGACAAAAGCCTGACTTCTGCAGAGGATTTTCCTCGTGACCCCGGTTTTTTTGATCGGGCCGATGAAATTTACAAGCGCGAAGCTCACTTTGAGCGCGTCCGCCAGCGTTTTTCTGAGAAGCCCTATGTGGAAGTTATTAAAGGGTATGTACCTGATGTGCTGGATCGCCTGGATATACCGGAGCTTGCTTTCCTGCATATCGATCTGAACTCAGCGGCTGCGGAAATAGGCGCGCTTGAATACTTTTATCCCCGTCTCGTTCCGGGGGGGGTTATTGTTCTGGACGACTATGGCTGGAACATGTTTCACAAGCAACTGGAGGCAGAGAAAGCTTTTTTCGATGAAAGAGGTCTTCAGGTTCTTGAGCTCCCAACCGGGCAGGGGCTGGTCATAAAGCCTCTCTAAATGGCTTCCCCTATGAAATTAACTGAGTAAAGCCTCTTAAACTTAAGCTATTTTTCGTAACCGAAAAACTCGAAATCCTCTTGATATCTCTTGTAAATGAGTGCCCTGATGTAGGCGTCTGAAAACTCCGCAGGTGTTTCAATGTAGGACCGGTTCAAGTGCTCTTCCCTATGCGGAACCCAGTTGTGAAGCTCACACAGGTGCCCCATGTCGGATCTGTAGTTTTCGACTTTCCCGACAAAGTCATAAGTGATCAGATCCGGGCGCGAGAGGTCATACATCGGAGCCCAGTGCCTGTCCATTTGCGCAGTTTCCAGTGAGGCAAGTGTTTCTACAAATTGAGCAAAAGAAACATCCAGTGTTTCAAAACGATAGTCACCCATCCCTGAATTGAGTCGTTCCAGATGTGACTGGTAAATCTCATTCTTGATATCGAAAGTCGTTGGCCACCTGATTTTATTCTTCCAGCAGGACAGCAGGCGCTCATAAGGGTTTCTGACAAAGGTAAACTTGAAGCAGTCTCCAGTCAGAAGCTGTTTCAATGCGTCTATGTTGGAGGAATGGGTATTGTTGTAGGTGTTGATTTCTGCTTTTATTTCCCTGAATGGGCTGTCGAAATCCTGTTTCGCATTGGCGTATAGAAGATGCTTGATAGATAGGTTGGCGCATTTTGGAAGTATCAGATACAGTGTATTAAGGCTTTGGACAGGAAAAAAATTATAGTTTGCTGTCAGGTTGCCAAATTTGAATCCAAGAAATTTTTCCAGTTCTTCTTCGGTTCTCATGGGGTGTAGGTATTTCCTCCTCAGAGTAACGGCCGCTTAACGGATTCATAGTGACGGGTTGCTTCCAGGCGACAAGAACCTGAAAATTTGCTCGGACTCTCCCAGGCTAACTCGATTTCTATTTGTATGGCCAGTCAATCGTTTCGTTCTGATTATCCATTTGCGTTTGATATAAGTGAAGCTCAAGACATCAATATTGTCCTGGAAGCTTTCGCCTCTCACCATGTTTGCCTGCTGCGCGGTATCTTTAAAGACTTGGCAAAAGTCCAGCTGGAAAAAGAGACTATTCAGAAACTGTTTCAGGCCGCCATTGAGAAAAGTAGGCAGCGAAACAGTGAACAAGACAGGCTGTTTTCCATTCGACAACAGTTATCTGCACCGGATTTGGCCAAACTACGTGGATGCGCTGAAGAATCAATGCTCAACCACTGGTTTTCGGACAACCTGACCCCAGCCTTTCTCCAAGTAACAACACAGCTTCTGTTGGGTAAAGTCCGTGTCAACCTCAGCAAGACTGCGTTTAGGAAAAAATCAGACAAGGACTCTTTTCTACTCCCTTTTCACCAGGATGCCAGGGGGCCGACAACCATTTATCCCCTTGTTCTCACCTGTTGGATACCTTTTTGTGAGGTGGGGCGCACACGGCCAAGCCTTGAGGTTATAGCCAGACCACATGAGATCGTTCTCAAGGATAATGAGGATGCGAATGGCTACAGAGGTCCGGAGGACCGCATCAAGGGGCCGGGCGATGATTGGGTGTTGAAGACTTTCGGAGAATTTCTCTACGCTCCGGAAATGCAGTTGGGTGATTGCCTGTTGTTCTCTGGTGATGTTTTGCACAGAAGCCAGCCATTGGACCATGCAGGAGACAGAATCAGCGTGGATATGAGACTGTTTTCCGAGTCTCAAAAACCGCAAAAGTTTCAGGGTGATTTATGTGTTGACCTGAACCAGACTTCTGGCCACGATTGTTGAAGTCGATGGCTAATGCGCTCCGGCCATTAACTCGTTGAAGGGCCCTCTTTCGCGACCACATCTACTTATTAATCAGGTATCCTCCTATGGCGAGAGTATCCAGTCCGCAGAAGCCAAAAGTTGCTATGGCATCTTCGGGGGTCCCAACAATCGGGTCACCCTTCAGGTTGAAGGAAGTATTCAGAAGCATGGGAATCCCTGTCAACAAGCCTACTTTTTCAAGGAGTCTGTAAAACAGTGGATTAACCTCTCTTGATACTCTGTGCACTCTTGCTGTGCCGTCAACATGTGTGATGGCCGGTAGCTGGCTGCGATAAGTTTCCCTTACGGGCACAACCGAAAGCATGAAGTTCTCCGGATCAGTAGGCTCTACTGTCTGATTGACTTCAAAGTAGATGGACGCTTTCTCACAGAGTACGGAGGGTGCAAAGGGCCTGAAAGGTTCCCTGAACTTGACGAGTTCATTGACCTTCAGCTGCATACCGGGAAAAGCTGGATTAGCCAAAATGGAACGAGCACCCAGAGAGCGAGGGCCCCATTCAGCTGAACCTTGAAACCATCCGATCACTTCTCCGTCAGCCAACCGTTTGGCTAACTCATCCAGCATTGGCTCCTGGTCACTGAAGTATCGTGTTTGTTGAGCAAATTTGCCTCTTATTGCCTGCCGTATCTCATCATCGGAAAAGCTATTCCCTAGGAGCGAAGAGGTCAGTTTTGTCCGGGCGTTTAATCCTGAAACCGCTTGCTGCAGAAAGGCTGCACCAACAGCGCCCCCTGCATCACCAGCCGCCGGGTGCACATACAGTTTGACCCCTGGCTCTTTCTTTATCCGGGTGTTGGCAAGAGAATTCAGCGCAACGCCACCGGCCAGGCATACATTTCGGCAGCCAGTGATGCGGATGCATTGCCGAACAAGATGAAGAATAACTTCCTCTGTAACCTTCTGAACACTGGCTGCAATATTCGCAAATTGGCGGCTTTGCAGCTCTACGGCTGAACCTGGGCTGGTATCGAAAGGTGTTCCTGGGCTTCTTGGTTCTCCGAGCATGCTGATGAGTCTGTCCGAGTGAAGCTGCTGTGCAAAGCTAGAGAAGTCAAAATAGCTTTGATCGAGAGCGAAGCCAAAAGGCTCTTGTAGCTGAAACAAGCGCATGAGTGAAGAAAAATGATCTGGCTGTCCAAAGCCGGCCATTCCCATGACTTTGTATTCACCTTCATTGACTTCAAAACCGAGAAACGCTGTCATTGCGCTATAGAAGAGCCCTAGTGAATCTGGAAGCATCTGGCTTCGAAGCTTAATCAGCTGTCCATTTTTACCTAGAGAAAGGGTCGCTGTTTCATGTTCTCCCACGCCATCCAGGGTGATCACCGTTGCCTGATCGAACCCCGAGCAATAGTAGGCCGATGCTGCATGCGACATATGATGGGGCACCGAGCTGATTCTTTTTCTGGAGATACCCAGGTGAGCAGCCAGTCGTTCCTCTGGAAACAGCTTGTCCTTGCGCACCAGTGTTTTTATTACTGCACTGAGCTGCTGTTCTGAGGCAGGTAAGTTGGTGGCATCCTCGAGGATTCTGTCGAGTTTTACGACCGGTTGCTCATAGAAAACAACACCGTTCAGGTCTTGAGGATGCAGCCCGGCTTTTTCCAGGCAAAATGCCATTGCGTGTCTGGGAAGCCTGGCATCATGCTTTACACGGGTAAAACGTTCTTCTGTTTCAGCTGCGACTAACTTCCCGTCTATGACCAGAGCGGCAGCTGCATCATGGTAATCAAATGAGACGCCCAGAGTTTTCATCGTGTGGTTTCAATACATGGTGTAGGTGAAGTGTGATTTGTTTTCCGGGCGCTTGTCCTCATTGGCATGCGCACGAAAACTGGCGAGATCATGCAGGTTTCTAAGAATATATTTTGTTGTAGACAGTGATTTGTATTTGATCGCGGCTTTCATCGCAAGAAAAAGGTAGCGGCGATACCAAAGACGATACTTGGAATTCTTCCAGTGACTAATCTGCATGCTTTGTTCAACCCTCAAGGGGAATTCGGAAGTCGCAGCTTACACGTGCTTCCAAAGAGTTTTCAGGAATGAAACTGGCGTGGGGAACCAGTTCCCGGAAAATCAACACATCGCCCAGGCTAAGTTCCGGATAGAGGAAACTGTCGCCTTCATATTCGTTGGGAATGAAACGTGCGAGGTCTTGAGGGTCTGCCTCTGGGGAAGCGATCGGTAGCTTTTCGAGCACCCGTGGGACCGGATGCCTGAACAGGCGGAGGCCAGGACAGTCCCGGTTGGTAATCTGACCTTCCTTTATGAGCGGTATCCAGAGAGTCATAAAGTTTTTGCAGTCTATGAACATCCTGTCCTGGTGCAGGGGGTGGTTGATCTGGTCCCTTGGCTGGTAGCGTAGCCTGCCATGTTGAAACTCGATGGATTTCCCGGAAAACAACTGTTTAATGGATGGCAGTCCCGAAAGAATTTCAGCAATTACGTTTTGCCCGGTAACGCTGTGGCCCAGAGCGGATGGACTCAGAGCTCTCGTTTCGAAGTTTATCCGCCATTCTGGTCCAACCTCTCTTTGCGGTTCGGAGTCAAACAGTTGATGGCATAGACGACGGGCTCGGGATGCGATCTCTCTAAACTCGATAGATAGTGGAATCGCTCCTTTCAATACAGCAACCAAGGGAGTTTTGTCGGCGACTGATTCTGATTCATGCTCAGTCAGCTGAAAAACTTTATTTGTGGCCAGATCATAGAGCTCAGGCATTTTCGGAAGTCACCATTGACAGAATTTCCCGGGTATAAATCTTTCCGATCAGGCAGTCCCCGGCGGGCAGGCAATGCACCCGATCTGCGAAATGCTGTACTTCTTCATCCAACAATCCAAACTCTTTATGCAGGTCTACTACTTTGAGTCGCTTGAGCTGGGCGAGAGAGTCGCTTGTCATGGCAAAGAGATTCGTCATGCGACTGAAAACAAGACTCAGGTCAGGGTTACTTGCCTGCTTTGCTACCGTTTTTTCATTTGTGTGAAGAGCTGCCTTGCTTTCTATGATCGGCTGAAGCCCTCCAATGAAATGTCCACCACACCCGGAGACAAGGTCACCAAACTGCTGAACACGGGCTAACATGGCTTCAATCGCATCCTGGGGTGTGTTTCTGATTTTGATGGGTGACTCTGTGCCTGTCGAACTTTCTCCAGTGGTTGAATGCAGGACTTTGGCCCACTCTTCAAAGGGATAAGCGTAGGTGCAGTCATACTCTGTCAGCAGGACTGGGTCTGTAACCATGCCCAGTGCAAGGTCATTCCAGCCAAAATGACAAATGACAATGTCTGGTTTTATGCGGTTGCAAAAGGTGACCCATGTCTGAATATTGTTTAATAAAACGCTACCGACCTGTCCAAAATTAAGAACGTCAACTTTAGTGTATCTTGTCTTTAGATCCGGCAGTTCTCGAGTGATCTCATCCTGTATACGCCAAGAGAACATCTCATGGTCGTAGCAATAGGTGCTGTAAGCCGTGGAGCCCCCAAATACTGCAACCACCAAATGGTTTTTCTGTCGGTTAGCAAGCTCTTTAAGATCGACGGATATTCGAAAACCGCAATGATTGATTGTTCCCAGTCCGGTATGCGCGGCTAGATAGCCATATGGAAAATACCTGTACTGGTTATTCTTGCTGCCTCCCAGCCTGCCAAATACGGTTTCACGAAAACTTTGATATTTGTTCCAGTCTATCAAGCCGTCCAGCTGCTGAAGCGCGCCACGCCCGTCTATATGGAAAACCGGTGCGCTGGTATTCGTGAGATCAATCCCTTCAACAGGGCCTTGAATGACAACGTAGCTGGCACACTTTGCCAGCTTCCTGTATTCCTCCGAGCGGAAAGGGTGGGTCTGCTGTACAGGGAGGTGAAAATACTCGTTTAGATGATTCTCTATTCGCTGATTGTTGCTGTCTGTGCTGAGGCTGTTTAGGTACAAAACAAATGGGCCCATATGAGCAGCCTGTCCCCCCAAATTATTGTCATTGTTGGTTGATTTGGGAATCGTCATTTTGGTTACTGTAAGCGGAAGCCCACTTGCAGTTCTGAACGATAATCGAATACTGTCTTTTCACTTAGATAATACGTCAGAGTTGGTGTGTAGCCAACTCTGTTTCATTAGGCTCTTCAGAATAAACCAGAAAAGGGAAGCCAATGTCCGAAAAAAACACCCGGGAACCTCAGTATGGGAATACCCTGGAGCTCAGGGAGAGCATTGGTCTCCAAACCCTGGGTTTGATGACCAATCAGGTCTACCATGATGACCCACGCCGCCTGGCCTTTGTGCTGGCCCGATACAAGTTTGTATCAAAAATGTTGAGTGGCAAAGGCCGGGTCGCCGAACTCGGTTGCGGTGACGCTTTCGGCAGCCGGATTGTTCTGCAAGAGGTGGGGGCACTTGATGTCTACGACTTTGACCCCTTATTCATTGAGGATATACAGTCCAGACAAGTAGAGCGGTGGCCAATGGAAGCTCATGTACATAATATTCTGGATGCAAAGCTACCCCAGACTTATGAGGCGATCTACTCACTGGATGTTATGGAGCATATTCCGGCCGAGCGGGAACTGACCTACCTGAATCATTTGGTGGAATCCCTGACGGAACATGGCACCCTTGTCATCGGTATGCCTTCGCTAGAGTCTCAGGATTATGCTTCCCCGGTCAGCAAGGCGGGTCACGTTAACTGCAAGTCGGGTAAAGACCTGAAGAAAACCTTGGAAACGGCATTTCACAACGTGTTTTTGTTTTCGATGAATGATGAAGTGGTGCATACGGGGTTTACGCCGATGGCTCACTACCTGATTGCTATCTGCACGGGGAAGAAGTCTTAGTGGCCGTGACAATCGGAGTTGACCTGGATAATACCCTGGCCTGCGTAGACCTTTTATATGCAGAAGTTGCAGAAGCGCTTGGACTCGGCAAGTTCAGAGGCATGAACAAACAGGAAGTGAAAGGGGCTCTGGTCAGCCAGGACGGGGATGAGACGCTCTGGCAAAAAGTGCAGGGTCAGGTTTTTGGTCCCTGGTATCAAAAAGCTTCTGTTTTTCCTGGGGCAAGTGAGGTAATCGAAGGGTGGTTAAAGCTCGGCCACAAAGTCCTCATCATCAGTCATAAGACACGCCGTGGACATTTTGATGAAAGTCAGACTGACTTGCATGAAGCTGCCAGGCAGTGGCTAAAAGATAGGGCATTGGTTGGTCACGGAATGCTATCTGCTGAAGACGTGATTTTCCGAACGAGCAGGGACGAAAAAGTGAAAGCCATCCGGCAGAAGGACTGTGAGATATTTATCGATGATCTTATGGAAGTGCTATCTCACGAGCAGTTTCCTGAGACTTGCCGGCCTGTTCTGTTTTGTCCGCTTGGTGATAGTGGCACAAATAATCTGACTGTGGCGACGTCTTGGTCGGCGGTGGAAAAGCGAGTCTTTGACATGCTGGAAAAAGCATGATTAATGCGGCTACCTTGTTGGGGAAGAGTGATGCTGCTTGGGTTCGCGAAAAGACAGGCACCGACTTCGTTGCATCAGAGCTCAGAAGTGGCGGCAACAATCAGGTTGTTAAGTTGCAGGAAGGCGACCGAAAGCTCGCCTTGAAACGTTATTCCAACGATGCAAGTGACAAGCGGGATAGGGTCGGTACCGAGTTCAAGGCCTTGCAGTTCCTGGCAGGGCACATTCCCGATCAAGTGCCCAGGGTTTTAGCCTGGTCCGGAAGGCCACCGCGTCTGCTGTTTGAGTGGATTGAAGGGGCTTCTCTTGAAAAACCTTGGCAGCCTGACGATCTGAAATTTGCGGCAGAGTTTCTCTATGCCGTTGCTGTCTCCAGTAACAGTTGTCAGTCGAAAGAATTTGGCCCGGCTTCAGAAGCCTGCTTTCGCCTCAGTGATTTCACTCAGCAGTTTAGCCGCCGGCGATCGGCGTTATCTGGCCAGTCATTACTTCTGGATTACTGGAAACAATTCGACGCCACATTGGATGCTCTTTCCGGCAAGATAACCGAAAATGAACAGTGGCTGCTGCAAACCCAGTCCCACTGCCTGGTTCCTGCGGATTTTAGTTTACACAACGTTATTCAGCGCCCTGAGGGTGGGCGGACTGTTATTGATTTTGAATATTTTGGTTGGGATGACCCGGTTAAAGGCGTTGCTGATTTTCTCCTACACCCTGCGATGGATTTAAGCCCTGAACAGGTGCAGCTTTTTCTTGCACTTGCGCTACCCTTATTTAATGAGAGTTACCCCGGCTTTGAAGAGCGGCTTCAGGCCAGGCTTCCCTGGTATGCCTTGCGCTGGTCGCTGATTGTTTTGAACCCGTTCAGAGACCCAAAGTCAGACAAGAATATCAGAGATGAACGTCTTCGCAGGGCCTGCCAATATCTGGATGCGGCTATGGATAATTTCTGCTAAAAAACGATAAGAGTTAAGATGTTATTAAAAGAAATAACGGGTGAAGTTTTCCTCTATAACATGGCAAAAGTTGCCTCAATGTCCATATTTGATGGGCTCGTGGCTCAACGAAAAACAGTCCATCACTTCCATAATCTCGATCCTAATTACCTTCAGTATGTGATGGTTCGACATGATCTCATTAACGCTTCCGTTGAAAGGCTACACAAGAATGCCATTCGTCGGAAACTGCATGATGAAGGCTACGGTCCTTTTGTCCGCTTGATAGTCCCATTTCGGGATCCAGTCGCTCGTTTCGTGTCGAGCATCTATTTTTCTATGCATTTTGTGCCAAAAGCAATTGGCGGAAAAAAAGACCTCCAAGACGCTTCCAGAGTTGTGGACGCAATGAAGAACATAGAAAGCCTTGTTCTCGAAACAAGCAGTATCGAATTACATACGCTTTACGTTCAAATGAAGCAGTTACGTCAAAAGTATGGTAACAAGGAAGCCCCCGATCTATTACGGATTCGGCAAATCATTAACGCCAGGATGCCTGTTCACTGGTTTGAATATGAGCTGAAGCAGTTTTGTGGTGTGGACGTGTTGAGTGAGCCGCCGTTTCCTCCTGAACGTGCCACTTACCCTTGCCAGAATGCGCTTCTGGTCAAAGTTG
>JAUIAZ010000297.1 GCA_030427465.1 Gammaproteobacteria bacterium
AGGCGAATCTGCCCGACTCCATACAAGACCCGCTGGCTGGGTATTATCTGGACCTGGATCGCTATTTCAATGCCAAACCACATCACATCAAAAGAATGGTTGAGCGTTTCTGGCAGGGTCTGTCAGGAAGGGATACAGAACTGGAAACTGATCTGGCTTGTGAGTTACTGGGTTGTGAGCCGGATGACAGCCCGGCTGAAATCAAAAAAGCCTTTCGCCGTAAAGCCCAGGCTCTGCACCCGGACCGGGGAGGAAATCCGGCTGATTTCGTTAAACTGAGACAAGCCTATGAAACACTCTGCATAGCCTAGCTATGAATCATCCTCACCGGAAAAACTCAGATAGAGCCCTCCGGTACGGGAATGCGGAATGACCAGGGGCTTCTCGGAAAGCCCGTCCACTACGGTTTTCCGTCTCTGGTCCAAACCACGACTAAAAATAACCAGATAGCGCTCGGTATCTTCCGCCTTTACCGTGAAGAACCCTTCCATGTAAGCGTGAGTCCGCCACGTTCCCGGGGTGTAAGCATACACGATATCTGTCAGCAACCTCACCGGCTGAAACTGCTCATCCAGCGTAACCAAGGCCGGACTGAGCATGTCTTTCCCCACAAAGGTTCTCAGAACAAACAGGGTTTCTTCAGGCATTTCTTCAGGAAGGCTGATGAGGCGATATGGGCTTATTCCCAAGCCGAAATTATGAATATCCTCATCTGCTTCGAGATAAACCAGCAGGTCATCACCCCAGCGAAAACCCTGCGGCTCAGCGTCTTCCAGTGCTTTGCAGCAAAACTCTGCCAAACGTTCAATTTCCCTTGGATGCCCATTCTGATCCAGGCCGAGCAGGCTCAGGGCTTCGGCTTCTGCTTTTCCAGGCGCCGCATTTTTTCGGGAAGCCGCATTGAGATACTGCTCATTGGCAACCACGGCCTTCACACCGGAAAATCTGAGCTTCAGTTCGGGCTCAGGTTCTGCACTTTGCTGTTGTCCAACCGGTTCGCTACGGACATTGCCCTCGGCATCAATCCAGGTATAAAAGCGCTGCCTGCCGTCCCGGACGAAACCTTGCCGCTCAAGCTGAGCTGCATCAATAAAATCCGAGGTATCGAAGCCTGGACCAGAGGGTTCTTCTTTTCGGGACGGCTCCAGTTCACCGGCCTCCCGATCTGCTGGCTCCGGGGAGGCTTTTACCTCCAGCACAATGGCTGGAAGCTTTTCACTTGACTGCGTTACGGGGCTTTCTTCACCTTTACTACCGGCTTCTGAGGTGTCACTCGGTTTGGTATCCGTTTCAGGATCACTAACGCGTGTATGTCGGATTTCCCCCTCTTCATCTACCCAGGTCAGGTAGCGATCCGCCCAGGCCGAGTGGCTGAAAGCGGACAGCAACACAGCCAGGACGGCAAAGAAATGGGAGCGCACTGAATTCATGCGGGACCTAGAACGACTTCCTGAAAGAGAAACCAAATGACACGATACGCAGTTTCGTGATGACATCCAGTCCGGCGTACGGGTTATAGGCGATGTTCTGAATGCCAGTGTCATTCAGGTTTTCACTGGTTCCGGCTTTAATGTATTCGTAGCTTCGGAAGTAACTCGCGTGCAAGTCAAGAACGGTATCCCTGTCCCACTTGTAGCCAATGCCGGCTCCATAAAGTATCCCGTCATTCAGAGGCGCCAGAACATCACGGCGGTTATCCGGGATCGGGGAATCACGCCACTGGATGCCCAGACGCAAATCCAGACGGCTGTTCACGTGCTGCTCAATACCCAAACCAAAGTTCCAGGTATCTTTGTACTCCAGCGGAATGGTCAGTGTATTCTCTGTCGCGTTCGGAGACAGCAGTCGCGCCGCCCCCAGGAATTCAAGGTTTCGGTCAAACTCAAGCAGGAAGCGATCCCAGGCACTGTAATCAGTCCAGGCCATATCCATACTGATACTGAACTTGGGGTGAACCTTCACCTTGATACCGGTCTGGAAGTGCTGCGGGTGAGTCAGGTCGATGGAAAGGTTGCCGGACTCGCGCGGTATACCCGTTGGCAGACTGAAAATGGCACCATTGATGGCACCGAAGAGTGAGCCGCTGAATGACTGCCAGAAACCAGCCCAATCATCGGTGTACTGGAGGTCATAAGTGCCCTTCAGCTGCATTTTAGAGGGGCTCTGATAGTTCATCCCCCATGAGAACCAGTCGGTCGGCTCCCAGAGCAGTCCGAAAAGCAGTTTGGGAGAAATGGTTTCCTGGGTTTTGATGCTCAGCCCACCGATATCATCCCAAGGTCCCACGTTACCACCGCAAAGCCCCAGAAACGGCTGCAGAGGGTCCTGCCCGGTTTCACACTGGAAGGCAGTCTGAAGTTCTTCAAGCACCCCGATCAGAAGGTTGGGTGAGCGCAGGAAAGTATCCATGGCCAAGGCCTGATGCGAAAGGCTGACGCCAACCCCAACGGACCACTCATCATTGATTTCATAGCCAATAGTGGGGGAGATGTAGCTAAAGCGTTGCAGAGCAACCGCCTTACCCAGATAACGGGCCGGGTCACCATCTCTTCGGTAATAACCCAGAATTTCAGGTCCGTAGGTAAAGTTACCGAAGGTGATTTTGGAACCCGGAGGGTTAATCGTAAAGCCGTTAAAAGGGGCAACTGCCGGTAATTTGGGAAGACGCTGGATACCAAAGCCTGGAATAAACAGTGCTGGCGAGATCGTCCGGCTGCGTGCGACAGAGTCACCACCATTGAAAATCGGATCATTTTCGCGGCAGCTGAGACCGAAAACATTACAGGATTCGGAGGCTTTGAATATGGCCTGGTTGTTCAGAAGAATGTTCATGACACTCACCTGAAACTGCCGCCCTTTCATTTTGGCAAGACCTGCCGGGTTATAGTGGATGGAGGCCACACCCTGTGGGTCAGCCGTGATCGCATTACCCAGAGACAGTGCCCGAGGGTCAACCAACAGGTCCTGGGCAAGCTGCGCCCAGGCTGTTATCGGTAACATCAGGGCGAAGCAGAGGGCCCCAAACCACCGTTTGATCCAGTTTAGATAAAGCATGAGACGACTCGCCCTACTCTTCCTTGAGACCGGTGATATCGAGGGGCAGAGATAATCCCATCAAGAGGTCCGGAGATTCTTCGGTCAGACCGAAGCCCACATTAAAGTTAACGATGGTGCTGTCACTGGTCCGGATACCCATCGCGAAATTCATCAGACCACTTACCTGATCCTGCGCCTGGGCTTCGATGCCGCTTCGGAATCGCAAGGTGGTTTCATCCGAATAGCCAACCTGGGCGGAAACACTCAGAGAAACATCATAAGACAGTGCATAAGAGAAGCCTGCAGATACAGACAGGGAGTTAGCCGGCTCCACCTGCTCCAGGACGTCCCCCCCACGCACCTGATTCAGATCGCTGACGTTGATGGGAATCGTATAGGACACCGAGCTGAAGACGACCACAGGATCCAGTACCTTGGAAAAACTGCCGCCCACTGAGAACGAGTAAAAACCGCTTCCGGTGGAAAGCTGCTTGTTGACATCAATTTCGTAGGGGCTGACACCGGTTTTGGTTTTGGCAGTACCGAAGAAGGTAATGGAAGGCTTGCCTGGTACATAGGCGAATGGCTGCCAACGAGCTGTCAACGAGATATCGCCAAAGTCGGTCGCGCTGAGCTCTTCCTGAGTTTCAAATTTGGCCACGAGTGGTACTCGTGCCGATACTGTCACGTTATCGAGCAAACCGAAATCGATGTTGAATGAGTTGGTAAAGGTATGCTGGGCAGAAGGCACCACGTCAAAGTTTCTGGGCGAGCCATTGATGATATCAACGTCCAGTCGCTGATCACCAAAATAACTGTAATCAAAAGCATAGTTAACCGAATAGGTTCCCTTCTTTATCAGGGAGTAGTTTTTTTCTGCTGCCTGGAATACTTCTTCAAGTTGCTTCGAGGCGTCTTCGTCGGTTTCCTGCCGGGTCAGTGCCTCACGGGCACGGTCAACGCTGTTTTCCTGAGCCAGCGCCGGAAGGGACAGGAGGGAAGTCAACAGTAATCCTGCGACTTTGATACTCTTATTATGATTCATAGGTTCCTTGTCCATACGGTTCACACCACTTCCTTCCCGTCTGTGATCAGTTGCGTTTGTAATGCAGATATTTATTCGCGTTCAGGATAGACCCGTCCGCTTCATTTTTCTGGAATTCCAGTGTGTTACGTATCTTGAATTCCGTAGCATCGTGAAATTGTGGAAACTGTCGGTATGCGTTGAGCGTGAACGTCTGCTCGTCAATAAAGCGCATGTCCTCTTCCCGGAGCTCTAGCCCATCTATCGGCTTGGCGTTGCCTGGGAAAACGATAAACAACACGTTCTGATCCCAATGCTCCTTGAACAGCTCAACGGTAAAGCTGATATTTCCGAGGCTCGGGTCAGCGATAAAAACCCGGTTATCCTTGACGGCCCGAACCACAACAAAATGTTTGAAGCCGCCATATTTGATAGGAACGATCGCAGGGTGATCCAGTTCGGCCAGATCTTCTATCTCTGCCTTGAAGCCCCCGGAAGGGTACCCCAGAGCGGTTACCA
>JAUIAZ010000023.1 GCA_030427465.1 Gammaproteobacteria bacterium
TTACGCCGACCAGCAGAACAATCAGCACAAGCAGAACGCCCGCTGTCCATAGATGTAATGACTCCTGACTCGTGTGCAGTGTGCTCAGATCCTCTGAAACAAGCACTGTGACTAACGTACCATTCACCAAGAAAACCTTGCGATAAGCGAGGAAGTCAGGGCCCATGTCCTCTACGACAGACTCATCTACTCTGATAATGCCCTCTTGTTCGGCATTGATCAGTGGCGCTAATACAGGGCGCCAGCGGTCAGGCGATATCAGCACAATATCTGCAGCACTGACGGCAAACGCATGATGAAAAACATCCTCGAAATAGCTGCCGGTTTGCAGTTGCTGAATGTCACCTTGCACCTGACGTACCTGATGTTCCAGAAAAGCGGCTTCGTCCTTCAAGCGGCTCGTCACAAATTCTTGGGACATCGCTTCCAGCAAATACCCATGGACCACCCAGGTCAGGGTCAAAATAGCAATGCCAGAGGGCAACAGAAACAACAGTAGTGCTCTCTTTATGGAAGGAGACCGTTCAAACTTCATGGTTGAAGGAGTACCCCTGCCCGCGACGGGTCAGAATCGCCTGACTGCCCAATATTTTTCTGAGCCTCAGAATGTAGGCTTCGATGACATTATCTCCTGGACTTTCGTTCAGACTGTAAAGTTGATCCTTCAACTGCTCCTTGGAGAAGATTTGTCCGGGCCGAGACATCAGGCAATGCAGGAGTCGGTACTCTGTTCCTGTCAGGCTGACTTCAGAACCATCACGCTGCTTGAGAACCTGGCGGTTTTCATCCAGTTCGAAATGACCTGCCTTGATTAAGGATTGGCTTCTTCCCTGGCTTCGGCGTAATACGGCGTTCAAACGGGCTAACAACTCCTCGGTCTGGAAAGGTTTGGCCAGATAGTCGTCGGCACCGGCTTTAAGTCCGTTGACTTTGTCCTGCCAGTTTCCCCTTGCCGTCAAGATCAATACCGGGAACTCCAACTGTTTTTTCCGCCACTGCAACAGAACATCCAGGCCATTTCCATCGGGCAGCCCCAGATCCAGGACAGCCGCCTGAATATCCTCCTGCTGCCCTAATGTCAGTGCCTCTTTTGCCGTACGTGCTTCTTCGACAGAAAAACCGGCTTTTTTCAGCTGGCTCGCCAGGCTTTCAGCAAGCAGATGGTCATCTTCTACCAACAACAAGCGCATGAATTCAAAACCGGACTTTATTAGAAACCATAGGATGCCGCCCCCAACTGAATTCAAACTGAATAAAACAGGCTGCACTTTTTCAGAAAGAATTCAGGTTTCTCCAAGATCATAGCAGGCGTACTCGGCATGCGGACAGAAATTGGCTTCTGCGCTGCCCCTAAAAACCTCGTAATCCAGGAGATCTTCTGATGACATTTTCACGCCTCGCGGCTATTTCAATCGCTGTATCACTATCGGCTTCCGTTTACGCCGGAGGGATGCATGGGGGACATGGCCATGGTGACAGCGCCTCCATGATGGGCCATGGCATGAGCATAGGCGAAGTTGGCAATGTTGCCGAAGTTGATCGGGAAATAAAAATCGCCATGTTCGACAATTATTACGAGCCCGAACGCATTTCGGTCAAACCCGGAGAAACGATTCGCTTTGTGATTGAGAACAAAGGCCAGCTGGTTCACGAGTTCAATATTGGAACCGCCATTATGCATGCCGCGCACCAGCAAGAAATGATGATGATGGTGCAGCATGGCGTGATTCAGGGAGGCAAACTGAATCACGAGATGATGGAGATGGACATGGGCAATGGTCATAGCATGAAGCATGATGACCCCAACAGCGTGCTTCTGGAACCGGGTCAGGGCCAGGAAATTATCTGGAAGTTTAACGAAAAGGCCGATATTGAATTTGCCTGTAATGTCCCGGGTCACTATCAGGCAGGTATGGCTGGTGAGGTGGTTTTCGAATGATTGACAAGCAGAAAGGTGTACGGATGAGGGTTGTTTTGGGGGCTACCGCCGGTTTGCTGCTCATGCCGGTCGCTAGCCTGGCTGAAACCTACTCGCTGACGGTTGACCGGGTCATGATCGACACGGGAGACTTTGTGAAACAGGGAATCGGTTATAACGGCAGCTCGCCAGGGCCAGTACTGCGTTTTAAAGAGGGCGAAGAGGTGACCATCAATGTCACCAATAATCTGGATGAATCAACCTCCATTCACTGGCATGGACTGATTCTGCCGTTTGAACAGGACGGCGTGCCCGGGATCAGCTTTCCGGGCATCTCCGCCGGGGAAACCTTCACCTACCGCTTCCCAGTCCAGCAGGCTGGAACCTACTGGTTTCACAGTCACTCCGGCTTTCAGGAACCCGATGGCGCCTATGGGGCCATCGTCATCGAACCGAAAGCACGGGAGCCGTTCCGTTACACCCGGGACTATGTGGTGCAGTTGACCGACAAACACCCGCACGCTGGCCATCAGGTTATGCGCAACCTGAAAAACATGCCCGATTACTACAACCGTCAGCAGCAAACCGTCGGAGAGTTCTTCTCGGACGCGGAAGAAAATGGGCTCCTCAATACTCTGCGTGATCGCCTCGACTGGGGTGGCATGCGCATGATGAAGGCCGATGTGGAAGATGTTCAGGGCTTCACCGCGCTGATTAACGGCAAGGGGCCGGAGCAGAACTGGACCGGACTTTTCGAACCGGGTGAACGGGTTCGGCTGCGCTTCATTAACTCTTCAGCCATGACCTATTTCGATATTCGCATTCCCGGTCTGGAGATGACGGTGGTTCAGGCCGATGGCAATAACGTCCAGCCCGTGACGGTAGACGAACTGCGCATCTCGGTGGCGGAAACCTACGACGTGATCGTTCGTCCCAAAGAGGCACAGGCCTATACGATTTTCGCTGAGTCCATGGGCCGGTCGGGATATGCCCGAGGGACACTGGCACCCCAAAAAGGCATGGCCGGAGAAATGCCTGAACTCAGAGCCCCCGCCCGCCTGACCATGGCGGATATGGCCGGACATCAGGGCATGGATCACAGCGGAATGGATCATTCGACCATGGGGCAAGATATGAGTGTGATGGATCATGCTGCCATGGGTCATGACATGGACTCCATGGATCATGCCGCGATCGGCCATGATATGAGCACCATGGATCACGCCGCCATGGGCCATGGCGACATGAAACCGGCTGACAGCGCTGATCCGTTTTATGCACCGGGCAGTGGCCTGTTACCCACCGCGGCTAATGGGGGCAGGTTTCTCTCCTACACCGACCTGAAGGCGCAGCAGCCGCTCTATCCCCACCGGGAGCCCATCCGCGAAATCGAGCTGCGGCTAACCGGCAATATGGAGCGCTACATCTGGAGCATCAATGGGGTGACCTATGACGATGCCGACCCCATTGTCCTGCAGTATGGCGAAAGGGTGCGCTTCAAGTTTGTGAACGACACCATGATGGCCCATCCCATGCACCTGCACGGCATGTGGACCATCCTGGATGTTGGCGCCGGCCAGTGGAATCCGGTCAAACACACCGTCAGCATCGCACCGGCGACTACTGTCTACACCGAAGTGGAAGTGGATGCGCCGGGGCAGTGGGCCTTCCATTGCCATCTTACCTACCACATGGGCGGCGGTATGTTCCGTAAGGTCATTGTTGAAGGTGCCCCGGCGCTCGAGCAGGCTCAACATGCCGAAACCGTGCTGAATGAACAGGGAGGTGTGTGATGCGCGCATTACATAACGGCGGCCTGCCTGCCCTGGTCCTTGGCATGGGTCTGTTGGTGGGCTTAAAGGTCGAGGCGATGGAGCTGGACGACTCCGGACGCAAACAGTCCATGGCTTTCTGGGGCATTCAGTTCGAGGAACTGGAGTATCGCTACAGCGACGCCGATGAAGAAATCGCTGTCTGGGATGCGGACGCATTCTATGGTACCGATGACTTCAAATTGCGCTGGCTCACCCGGGGTGAATATGCGATTGAAGAACAGGCCTATGAGGGCCTTGAGAATCAAATCGTCGGTCAGTTTCCGGTATCGGAGTTTTTCGATGCCAAAGCCGGTATCCGCATTGATACGCCAGAGGGTCCGGATCGAACCTACGCCGTTCTGGGCTTGTCTGGTCTGGCACCGCAGTGGATCGAAGTGGATACCAATTTGTACGTCAGTGATGAGGGTGACGCTTCCGCAGACATCGATATCGAGTATGAACTGCTGCTGACCAATTACTGGATCCTCACGGCCTCCCTGGACGCGACCGTCGCCTTTTCCGAAGACCGCGAAATCGGTGTGGGTCAGGGCCTGGTCTCCACCGAGACCGGCCTGCGCCTGAGCTATGACCTGATCGACCGCGCATTTTCTCCGTATCTGGGCGTGGTTCATGAAAGACTGTATGGTGACAGCGCAGAATTGGCGAGGGCCGACGGGCACGGCACCGAGGACTGGTTTGCGGTGGTAGGCGCGCGCCTGGCATTCTAGCGCTCAGCATTATCAGGGGGGCTTATTATAAAAAGACCGGCCTCCCAACCCATTCAGAACAAAAACAGGAGTTCCCATGAGTCAGGATCAGGACCGCAAAACCCGGTATCAGGAAGGCAGCCTCAGCCTTTCCGGTACGGTAATGCTGGGAACCGGCGTCATGATCGGTGCGGGGATTTTTGCCCTCACCGGTCAAATGGCGCAGATGACCGGCGCACTCTTTCCTCTGGCCTTTCTGGCGGCTGCGGTGATCGTTGCTTTCAGCGCCTATTCGTATATCAAAATCTCCAATGCCTATCCATCCGCCGGCGGTATCGGCATGTATCTGCACAAGGCCTATGGCAACCGACTGCCTACGGCGTTCAATGCCCTACTGATGTATTTCTCCATGGTCATTGCCCAGAGTTTTCTCGCCCGGACCTTCGGCTCCTACACCATGCAACTATTCGGTGGCGACGAGTCCGGACGTATGGTATCCATCCTGGGTGTCACCCTGATCCTGGTGGCATTTATTATCAACCTTCTTGGTAACAAACTTATTCAGGGGGTTGCCTCTTTCATCGGGGCATTGAAGATCGCAGGGATTCTGATCTTCGGCCTGGTCGGCGTCTGGGTTGCCGACTCGCTGGAAATGAACCTTTCTGGAGCACAGGAGACGACAGGCATCGGAAACTTCCTCGGAGCGACGGCACTGGGCATTCTGGCCTTCAAGGGCTTCACGACGATCACCAACAGTGGCTCTGAGGTCAAAGACCCGCACAGGAACGTCGGGCGTGCCATCATCATCTCCATCGCCGCCTGCGTGATCATCTACTCACTGGTGGGTTTTGCAGTGGCCAGCAATCTGTCACTGGCTGAAATTATTGAAACCCGCGACTACTCTTTGGCTGCGGCGGCGCGCCCTGCGCTGGGAGATTACGGCGTCTGGTTCACGGTGGCCATCGCCATCCTGGCAACCGCCGGGGGCATTCTGGCGAGCATCTTTGCCGTCTCCCGAATGCTCGCCATGTTGACGGAAATGAAGCTGGTGCCGCACAGCCACTTCGGCATGCCGGGGAGCATCCAGAAGCATACTCTGGTGTATACAGTGGTCCTCGGTCTGATACTGACCGCCTTTTTCGATCTTTCCCGTATCGCCGCCCTGGGCATCGTTTTCTATCTGATCATGGATATCGCCATCCACTGGGGCGTGTTTCGCTACCTGCGTAAAGACATTCAGGCCCGCAGCTGGGTGCCGCTGGTGGCCATTGCACTCGACCTGCTGGCGCTGGGCGGCTTCGTCTGGGTGAAATTGAAAAGCGAACCCTTTGTCATCGGCGTTGCCGTGGTGACGATGATTGTCATGGCGCTGTGCGAGTGGCTATTTCTGAGAAAAACTTTTGCTAATGGTGACGCCCCCTCCGAAGAATCGCACAATCGTCACTAGCAAAAATTATCGAGCCTCTCAGCAGATTTTAATGAGCTAATTTATCCAGATCGCTTCTGGAGCTGCCATTGCCCTCAAATTAATGCGTGTGATCTTTGCCAGACAGTAGAAACTCCACCAGATCCTGCAAATCCTGCTCCGCCATCTGCCACCGAGGCATTAGATCATTCAGGGGCTCTCCTGCCGGATTGATTCCGTCTGTAATGGCAAGCTTGAGCGACTCAACATCATATACGGCATGGGTGTGTCCATCATCCTGATGATCTCCCAGCAAACTGTCGCGGGTCAGCGCTGGCGCTGTCTCCCAGAACCACGGCCACATGATGGCTCCACCCTCACGGTTCTCGCCGTGACAAGTGACGCAACCGCCGCCATGCATGCGCATATGATGGTGCCCGCCTGAAACTGAGATTACCTGGTTGCTAGTGGAGGAGGTCCCCGTGAAGTAGATGCGCTCGCCGTTACTGGCGAAGGTCCTTTGTTCGAAGCGACTGTGCCCCATGTCATGCATGCCATCTTTACAGGCGGTCAATGCAAGAATCAGTGGTGACAGGAGTGCAAGGCTTTTGATCTTAGTCATGGACATCCTCATATCACATCACCGGAAATTGAATTTTAGCCACCGTTTCACGTGCGGGGTATCTTATTGCAGCAATGCGGTTCATGTCTGGCGTTGTCCTTGATGTTTTCGTCGGTCTGACGCTGCCAGCCGAGCCGGGTGCGGCTCCACCAGCTGTCTTTAATCGCGGCACCGTGCTGTTCAATCACGGCGATGACTTCATCGATATTGTGGTGCGAAGCCTCATAGCTGATCTTGAGGCTTTGCTTTCCTACTTTGAGCTGCACGTGGTCTACCCAGGGCAGCGCCTCGAGACCCTCAGCGATCTGAGTGGCATTCTGCGCGTTCAGGCCATCCAGGCTCAAGGTATGGCTGGTCTCAAATCCGGGATTGATCCCCTCTTGATGCTGACTCATTTTGACAACCCTCCGTAAGATCAGCCTCCGCTAAGCCTGGCAGCGTTGAACCCGAAACCTTCAGTTTGCGTGCTCATGTTCAGCGTCTTTTTGGACTTCTGATTCACGCTGCATCATCTGCCCCATCATCATCTGCATCATATCCATGCGCTGGTCCATGCGATCCATTCGCTGCATCAGTGCCTTTTCACCCATGGCATCCGGCATTGTCTTGCCTTCATGTCCGGGTTTGTCCATTTTATTATGGGTATACGGATTTAATGGTTGATGGGGCACCTTCACCCCATCAATCTGATACCACCCTCAGATGGTTGATAGATCGACTCCGTAGTTGAGTTCCTCTGCGAAGTCCGGCAGTCCGTAACCGATGGTTTTCTTGTAGAAAGGAGAGACCTTCGCAGTCGGTGCCTTCTTCTTGTGCTTCGTGGTGTAGAGCATTCGTGCCCGCATCACCTCGAAGGAGTAACCGCGCCCTTCACGGTTCTTGTCCTTGGCCAGTCGGTTGATGGACTCCGTGTAAGCGTTGGTGACGGGCATGTCCGTCTCGAAGTAGGTCATGGTCTCTTCGCGCCAGTTTCCCACTGCCCTGACCAGATCGCTCCAGACTTCCTTTTGGCCCTTCGGGATGGTGGCTATCCACTCGTCCAGGGCGGCTTCTGCCTGGAGCCGTGTGGTGGCGTCCCAGATGCCGTAGAAGCGCTCCTTGTGCTCGTAGGCGGCCAGCAGTTGCGGGAACGCGCCTGTCCAGGTCTCCATGATGAGGCGCTCCCGGCCTGAGACTTCGTGAGCGCGTTTCAGCAGGATTTTCCGGTCTCCCTTGAGAGTCCGGCTCTGGGACGGTTTCAGCTCCTTTCTGAGGCCCTTGCGCACTCTCTCTAGGGCATCGTTGGCCATGCGCACCACATGGAACTTATCGACCACGATACGGGCCTGGGGCAGCACAGCCTTGACCGCTGCCCGGTAGGGGTTCCACATGTCCATGCTGACGATCTCGACCTTCTGCCGGTCTTTCAGCTTCATCAGGTAGTTGGTCACCACGTCCTGGCGGCGGGTGGCCAGCAGGTCGAGCAGGGTTCGCTCCTCAATGTTGGTCAGAATGCAGCGGTAGCGCTTGTTCAGGTATAGCTCGTCAATGCCCAGGATGCGGGGCGTCTCGAAGCGGTGCCAGCGCCCCAGGAACTCGGCGCGGGCGTTGAAGATGTCGCGCACCGTCTTCTCGTCCAGGCCGGTCTGTGCCGCCACAAAGGTGTAGGGGTGGTTGAAGGATTCCTTCTCCACGTACTCATGCAGCCGCAGTGTCATACGGAATCCGTCCACCATCTCCGGTAGCTGGGGCCTGAATGTTGTCTTGCAGGCCCGGCAGGTGTATCGGCGGCGGACCACCCAGAGAGTGACCCGCTTGCCGTGGATGGGCAGATCACGATAGGGAACGTCACGCTTGCCGAACCGTACGAACTCACCCTGCACGCCGCATTCCTCGCAGGCGATGGGATCGGGCACGTCCACCTGGAAGTGCATTTCGTCGTCGGTTGATTTGCAGCCCAGTACTTGGTATTGCGGCAGGTGAAGGATGTTGTCGGGAAGTTCGGTCATGGTGTTGTATAGGCGTAGGTGTCAGTCAGATCCATCCGGCTCGGCATTGGTGTTTGCTTTTTTACCCAACAAGCTGCTGGAAACGAAAAGTAAGGCACCGAGGACAATTGCAATATCAGCCAGGTTGAAGGCCGGCCAATGCCAGTCTCGCCAATAGAAATCAAAGGAATCCACAACATAGCCGCGAAAGACCCGGTCAATCAGGTTGCCCATGGCGCCACCGAGGATAAGACTGTAAGCGATGGCTTCTCCTTTATGACGATTTTCAAGGATCAGCTTGATCAGAAAAATCGAGACCACTACCGCGATTCCGATAAAAAAGTAGCGCTGCCAGCCTCCACCATTCGCAAAAAGACTGAATGCGGCACCTGTGTTCCATAGGTGCACCCAGTTAAAGAACGGGGTCACCGAAACATACTCGCCATAGGCCATTGATTGCTGCACCAGCCACTTTACAGCCTGATCAGACGCTGCCAGCAGGCCCGATATGGGCAATAGGGCATACGACGAGTGCTTGTTGCCAATAATGAGCAATTATTTAACCCTTCAACGCCAGAATACGCCTGGCCCCGTTAAGTACAATGACTCCCGATATGGTGCCGATAATCAGATCCGGATAATTGGACCCGGTCCACGCGACCAGGGCGCCGGCGGTGATGACCCCCAGGTTGATCACCACGTCGTTGGCCGAGAATATCCAGCTTGCCTTCATGTGCGCCCCGCCTTCCCGATGTTTGGATATGAGCAGCAGACAACTGGTATTGGCAATCAATGCGACGAATGCGATAGCCATCATCACCAGCGATTCAGGCTCACTACCGAATACAAAGCGTCTCACCACCTCTATGAGTACGCCAACAGCCAAGATCAGTTGCAGGACACCCGCAAGATGGGCAGCACGTAGCTGCATTTTCACGCTGTGACCAACCGCATAAAGGGCAAGCCCGTACACGGCCGCATCGGCAAAATTATCCAGGGACTCTCCAATCAGGCCGGTGGACTGGGCAATCAGGCCGGCTGTCATTTCCACCACGAACAGGACTGCATTGATGCCGAGCAACCAGCGCAGGGCCCCGGATTCTTGCGTAGCAGAGGCTGCCGAGAACTCGGCGGCCTTGATGGTCTCGGGGTCGGCAGCGACGCTTTCCTGAAGCGAGGCACCTAGCTCCAAGGTCTTCAGTTTCGCGGTGACGGGCTCGACCGCGCCGTCATGCACGACCTTCAACCGGCGGTTCGACAAGTCGAAGGACAGCGCCCGAATCCCCTCAACGCCGTTCAGGGCCAGGCGAATCATGCGCTCTTCTGATGGGCAGTCCATCTTCGGCACGGCATAAACGCTGACCCATTCCCCCGACGCATCGGAGGAGGCCTGCATATCGGTATCCGCCGCAGGCTTTACATCGTCGCCACAGGGGCCTCCGCAGTTTTTGCTCATGATATGACTCCACTTGAATGTGATCGGGCTATCATTTAAAACTATATATCTGCTATAAGGTCAATAGAGTAGAGAATCCGTTGCGGAGGAACCCGATGCGTATTGGTCAATTGGCACAGTCGGTAGGGGTCGATACACAGACGATCCGTTTCTATGAACGGCAGGGCTTGTTGCCGCCCCCTGATCGGCAGGAGAACGGTTACCGTATTTATAACGAGAAGCATGGTGAGCGGCTGGCTTTTATTCGTCGCTGCCGAATCCTGGACCTGTCGCTCGCAGAGATTCACGAACTGCAGCGCTATCAGGACGACCCTCATCAGTCCTGTACCGTCGTCAATGCCTTGCTCGATGATCACATCTCTCATGTGCGCTCGCAGATAGCCGCTCTACAGGCGCTTGAAAAACAGCTCGTTTCACTGAGAGCGAGTTGCAACGATGACCGGGAAGTTGAGGCGTGTGGGGTTCTTGCTGGAATTAGCGAAGGAAACATGCACCAGCAGTAGGTGAAGCATCAACCAGATAATCCGATGAGATGCCGGTCTGTCTCACTCTCATGCAAAGGTAAGATCAACCATTTAATCCGCTTACCCTTTATTATCCATGCCTTGATTCATCATCTGCATCCCCTCGTGCATGGCTTGGCGATGCTCTTCCATCAACTGCTTGCGCTTTTCGGGATCACTTTCGGCTTTGATCCGAGTCATCAGATCCTGCATTTTCTCCATGTGCTGATGCATCGCGGCCATGCTCTCATGGTCCATGCCCATCATCATGCCGGCGCCCGGCTTTGAATCGGAATTTCCATGCTGGTGGTGTTTTTCTGCAAGCACTGGCGAAGCCAGGGCGGCTGACAGGACGAAGATTGACAATCTCTTGCTGGCTGGAATATTCATTGTTGGTGCTTCCTCACTATGTGGCTTGTTGATTATTGAATCTTGAGACCCAGGCTGGTGTTGCATGCCGATAACGGCGGCAGGCCTCTTTGTTACCGGGATGTATGACCATGACGCGTCTGCTTCTCACGCCGCCCCTCTTCCAGGCCGCGGCGATACGCTGCGTCCTCACTACGAGCGGAATCCGATGGGTCATCATCGTGCTCATGATGCGCTTGAGCATGACCATCGCCACGGCTATGGCTGTGACCATGTCCACGATGCATGAACAGGTGCATCAGTGGGCAGGCCAGAAAAATCAGGTAGGGTAGAAACTGCCAGACATGTTCCTGATGTTCGACGAGCAGAAAGTAGGTCACGGCGCCTATCAGACCCAAAGCTGCCAGGCCTTTGGATGACAACCTGAATGAGGAATGTCGATTTGCCATGTCACACCTCCTGGTTCAATTTGCTTTTCATTCGATAAGACACCCTACTGCACGGTAATCTGACCTCGGTACATCTGCATCTGACAGTGAAAATCGTACTCTCCACTGGACAGTGCCGGCAGGGAGACCGCCTTGACTTTGTTCACCGGAAGGGTGTCGCTGAACTGCAGCTCCGGAATCAACAGCGTTTCGGAGCAGGGAGAGGCATCTTTGCGCAGAAACTTCAGCTTTACTGGCTGCCCGGCCGGCACCTTGATACGCGAAGGCGTATAGGTGCCATTCTCAACGACGATCAAGAGATCCTCTTCTCCCAGTTCGGCTTCGGCGGGTTTGTAGAGCCAGAACCACCAGACAATCCATGCAATCAGCGCCAAACCGGCCAGATTCACTAAAAGCATTCTAAACCTCCTGAGCTTTGAACAGACGCAGACGATTGGCGTTGGAGACCACCGTGAGCGAAGAAAAGGCCATGGCGGCGCCTGCGATCACCGGGCTCAGCAACAGGCCAAACAAGGGGTACAGCACCCCGGCAGCGACCGGCACCCCCGCCGCGTTGTAGAAAAAGGCACCGAACAGGTTCTGCTTGATGTTGCGCAGAGTCGCCTTGCTCACCGCTATGGCATCGGCCAGCCCGTGCAGCGAGCCGCGCATCAGCGTGATGTCGGCGCTTTCTATCGCCACATCGGTACCCGTGCCGATGGCAAAGCCGACATTGGCCATCGCCAGAGCCGGCGCATCGTTGATGCCGTCACCGGTCATGCCGACTACTTCCCCTTCCATTTGCAAATCCTGCACTTTCCGGGATTTGTCCTCCGGCAACACCTCGGCAAAGAACTCCGTAATGCCCGCCTTTTTAGCGACTGCCTCGGCGGTGGCCCGGTTATCACCCGTCAGCATGATCACGCGAATGCCATTGTTCTGCAGCCGTTTGATGGCGGCGACCGAGTCATTCTTGATCGGATCAGCCACGGCAATGACAGCGGCCAGTTTATTGTCCACCGCAAAATACATGGGGGTCTTGGCCTCAGCCGCTAGCTGCTGGGCCTTGTCAACGAACTCACCCAGATCGATCTGGCGCTCGCGCATCAGTTTCTCGTTACCGAACAAGAGGGTCTGCTCTTCCACGGTCGCCTCGACGCCATGTCCGGCGATGGCATTGAACTGACTCACTTTCCCGGGCTCAATGCCCTTTTCCCGAGCGGTCTCGACAATCGCCAGCGCCAATGGATGTTCGGAGCCGGATTCAAGCGTGGCCGCCAGTCGCAGAATGGTCTTCTCGTCCCGTTCACCGGCAATGAGCACATCGGTGACTTTTGGCGCACCCAGTGTGATCGTGCCGGTTTTGTCCAGAATCATGGCGGTGATTTTCGAGGCGGTCTGCAGGGCCTCCCCGTTGCGGATCAGCACACCGGCTTCGGCGGCTTTCCCCACGCCGACCATCACCGACATCGGCGTGGCCAGTCCCAGCGCACAGGGGCAGGCAATGATCAGAACCGTGGTTGCCGAGACAATGGCAAAGGCCACTGCGGGCTCGGGTCCAAAATTGAGCCACACCAGGGCACTGATGACCGCGATGATCATGATGGCCGGGACGAAATAGGCCGATATCACATCCGCGAGACGGCCAATGGGGGGCTTGGAATTCTGCGCCCGTTTGACCATGCCAATAATCTGCGCAAGGGCGGTGTCCTTGCCGACTCGAGTGGCGCGGAACAGAATCGAACCGCTCTTGTTCAGCGTGCCGGCCGATACCTTATCGCCCTCACCTTTTTTCACCGGCATGGGCTCACCGGTCAGCATGGATTCATCAATGGCGGTATGCCCTTCGATGACCTCCCCGTCAACGGGTATTTTTTCACCCGGACGCACGCGCACCAGGTCATTCAGCAAAACCTGCTCAATTGCGATGTCCAGCTCCTTGCCATCGCGGACCACCCGGGCGGTCTTGGGCTGCAGGCCGATCAGACGCTTGATCGCCTCGGAGGTACGACCCCGGGCCTTCAGCTCCAGCGCCAGACCGAGGTTGATCAGTCCGATGATCATCGCCGTGGCCTCGAAATACACATGCCGGGCCATTTCCGGAATCAGTTGCGGGACAAAAACCACCACCATGGAGTAAACCCAGGCGGTGCCGGTTCCCAGTGCAATCAGGGTATCCATATTCGCCGAGTGATTTTTGAAGGATTGCCAGGCCCCGACATAGAAGTGCCTGCCGGAAAAAACCATCACACCCAGGGTGAGCAAACCCACGATCAACCAGGCCATGCGCTCACCGGTCGTGGAGACCGTCATAGGGCCACCCAGCAGACCGTAAACCATCAGCGGAACGCCCAGCCCCAGGGCAATGGTCATGTCCCGCATCAAGCGCTTGTAGTAGGCCCAATCAGCCTGCTCTTTCTCGGCCATGGCTGCGTCTTCGTCCTCAGCCTCGGCGGGCTTGGCGTTGTAGCCGGCTTTTTCAACCGCTTTGACGAGGTCTTCAGTTTGAGCCTGGCCACTAATGCTCACGGTGCGCTGGGCGAAATTCATCTCCGCCTGATCCACGCCCGGCACGGCTTTGAGCGCTGCTTCGATTTTGCCCACACAACTGGCGCAGCCCGCCCCTTCGATAAGCAACTCCTGAAGCCGCGAATCCACTTCTTTTTCAACTGCCGCTGCTGTTTCTACTGAACGGGGGCCGGCCTCGACATGGCAATGGTCGTGCGGTGAGTCGTGTTTTGTATCCGTGTGGTGAGAGCTCATTCGATCACTCCTTTCCGGAAAGCCGGCATCTCGGACCGGCTACCTTCGCCGGGCAGTGAAACACAGGGAACTGAAACGAAACTGAAAATGCGCAACGGTTCAGACCTCCAATGAAAATTCTTCGATTAAGTGGCAGATCATGTCACCGGTCGGTTCTTTATCCGGCTTCTGGCTCCACTCAGTCACAGCCTGCTTCATGCGATCCCGAAGCCTGCGGGTTTCTTCAAAGCGTTTTTCCGTCTCTTGCAGACGTTTCTCTATCAATCGTCTGACTGTGCCGCAGGGCGGTTCATCCTGATCGGCATGGCTCAGAATCTCCTGAATATCGTCGACAGAAAAACCCAGTTGCCGTGCATTGAGCACGAAACGCAGGCGCTGATACTCCCTTTGACCATAGGTGCGATAGCCGTTATCCGGGTTGACCGCAGGCTGCAGGACCCCAATGCGCGTGTAAAAGCGCACGGTTTCTGCGGTGACACCCAGCCGTTTGGCCAATTCCAGCACTTTCATGCCTTTCCTCCTGTTTTAAACCCGCTGGATCCTCTGAAGCCAGCACCGATGACTAACACCTTACACCTGCGTGTAACACATAGGTCAAGGGTTGCATTTAGGTGGTTGCTCCTGAGTTTCCCAGACCACTCGGGGTGACATCACTTGTCTGATACGACACCCCCCCTGTATCGTAAACAGGATGTGTTCTTGAACTACCTAGATGCATAGCAGGAGTACGCCATGTCCAAACTCGCCACCATCATTGCAGCAACTTGCCTGTTGTTGACTCACCCGGGCAGTTTGCTCGCCCATGGGAACGAGGATCATAAGAAACCAAAGGGAGAGAAGCCGGGTTCACAGGCCGCTCAGCAGCCCTGGGGTAAAGCCGGCGATCCGAAAAAGGTGGATCGCCAGATCGAAGTCCGAATGTCTGATGCCATGCGGTTTTCGCCGGAATCGATTCAGGTCAAAAAGGGTGAGACCATCCGATTCGTAGTTCACAACGATGGCAAGCTGATGCATGAGTTCGTTATCGGCACGGAAGATGCTCTCGATGAACACGCCGCCATGATGATGAAATTTCCCGATATGGCCCATGACGAGCCTTACATGGCTCACGTGGCACCGGGTGCCAATGAGGAAATTGTCTGGCGCTTCAACCGCCCGGGTGAATTCGGCTTTGCCTGTCTGATAGCGGGACACTATCAGGCAGGAATGAAAGGCGGATTGAAGGTGGAGGGTACACCGGAGCCGATGGGCGCCAAGTCTGACATGCCCCACAAGGGAGTGGGCATGAAGCATTCAGTTCAGGGGCGGGATATGACGGAAGGCGTTATCAGACGCATCGATCGCGAGCGCGGTACCCTCATGATTGAACATGGCGAAATCCCGAACCTCAAGATGCCCCCCATGGCCATGATGTTTCATGTTGACGATCCTAAGAAATTGGATAAATTAAAACCAGGCGACGCCATCCTTTTCAAGGCTTTGCATCAAGATAATAAATTCATGGCGACCGAAATTACCAATCGATAGCCACGATGTATGTTGCCTTGGTTCAATCTAATAGAAACTTGCGCTTCGAATTACGATCACTTGGGAAAGCCTTAGACCCCGCTCCATTTTGTCGTCGACTTATCCAGTTTTATGAACAGTAACTTTGTCATCGAGAATGGAAGATGTCAGCCGAAAGTTCCCATAAGAGGGTCTACTAACGTTCGCTTTCGTTTCAAACCGACAGTTGGAGAAGGTGATTATTGGGGGGGTGATTTACGTCGGGTAAACCGTTACCGGTCGGTTCCATAGACTAAGACCGCTTTCGTAGCCATAGCAGAAGTAGATCTGGGAAGGCCTGATTCCCGCTTATGGCCTTGAGTGAGAGTGAGGGGGCAGGATGGGAAAAATGTCGGCTATTCACAAACTGGAGCCTAGCTGTCCGGGTGTCTGCCGTGGACTCTAAAGCAGGCATCAGGGAGAGGGTTTCAAGGGCCCCCCTGGCCTGAGATCCGGTGGCTCAGTTCTGAATCTTAGCTGACATTAGACGCCCATGGTAAAAACGGCTGGTATCCTCAAGACCCAGTCAATGCTAATAAGTCGAAATAATTCAGCCTTAAAAACTTGCACCTTCTTGAATGGGAGGACATTTCACAGATTCTAATATCGCATTTGCCGCTGGATCTTTCCCAAGTGAATTCTTACCCCCCATGCTGCAGCCACGCAGACTTATTTTCCTCTGACTATATATCTGACACACTAATTTGCTCACTTGTTTATTATCGAAATATTTCTTTTATCTAGAACATCCCTGATACCCCCCTCATTGGTAACATTTGTGTAGCCCAGCGCCTTCAGAGTATATTTCGCATCAGCGGCTCTCCCTCCTTTTTCACAATAAAGATGAATCTCCGTTTCCTTATCGGGGAAAAGTTCAGTGACTCGTTTTCCAATCTCGGTATGAGTAATCAATAGGTCACCGTCGATATGACCTTCTTCATACTCCGCTTGTGACCTAACATCTATCCAAACCGGGTCACCAAAAGCAAAAGTAGATAATAAAATCAGCAATGAAGAGATAATAATTTGTTTCACACCAGTGGAAAGCTTTCCAATAACAGTTTTCATGCTAGAATCCTCTGACGCTCAATGTTCGTGATATTTAAATTTACAACCTGACAGAATAGAGCCTTTGAGGAAACTTAGTATTACTTACTGTTAGCCGTGCCAGGGTTAATGTGCATCATCATTTGATTCATCATTTGCTGCTGCATACCCATGCAGGTGCCCATGATCTGCATGCGTTGATCGGGTGCCTGCTTCGTCTTGTCGCCTCTATTCCACCAGGGTCCCATCATGTGGCCCTCACTCATCATGTGACCCTCACCCATCATATGACCCTTACCCATCATATGACCCTTACCCATCATGTGACCCTGTCCCATACCAGGCGTTTGATTCATCATGCAACCGGGCATCGAGTCACTACCTTGCATCATGCTCATACCTGCCTGCATGGATTGCCAATGTTCCTGCATTAACTTCTGCCGCTCCTGCGGGTCGGTGGCTTGCTGAATTTTCTGCATCTGCTCCTGCATGGTTTTCATATGCTCCTGCATTTGTTGCATGTATGCCTGAAAGTCCTTATCGTCGGATGGCGTGGGCCCGTGCTGGTGGGCAAAAGCGGTGGCTTTGATGAAAAACGCGGTTGCCAGAATAACAATTAACTGATATTTCATTGTTTTTTCCTCTTGATGATAGTTGGAGGCGGTACTACTGGAGGAAGCCTATAGAAGTTGCATTGGACTGTTTTGACACATATCAAACCGGCGGCTGCCAGCCTGGATTTTGCCGGAATACTAGCCCTTCAGCTGCAGAATGCGTCTTGCGCCATTTAACACGATTACACCGATAATCAGGCCAATTACCAAATCAGGATACCGTGATCCGGTCAGCGCAACCAACCCTCCAGCCAGAATAACACCAATGTTCGCAATGACATCATTGGCCGAAAAAATCCAGCTGGCTTTCATATGTGCGCCATTGTCCCGATTCTTGGCAATCAGCATTAGACAGAAGATGTTCGCTAAAAGGGCGATCAACCCAAAACCCATCATCAAAGTGGATATGGGTTCACTTCCGAACCAAAACCGCCGCATGACTTCAAACAGCGCGCCACAGGCCAGCAATAGCTGCAACCAGCCGGAAAGGCGTGCAGCGCGGACTTTTAACAACGCACTTCGGCCTACGGCATACAGCGCCAGGCCGTAGACGGCAGCGTCTGCAAACATATCAAGAGAGTCGGCAATCAAACCCGTTGACTGGGCCAGCCAGCCCACTGAAATCTCCACGAGAAACATGACAGCATTGACGGCTAGAAGCACCTTCAACACACGCGCATCTTGCTGCTCAATGTCGGTCTCTGAAGCGCGAGCTCGAGATAAGGTATCATGAGTTACTGGTTGAGAAGTTTGCAATGCGGCGCCCAGATTCAAGGAATCCAATGCTTTTTGAATCTCGTTGACATTACCGTTGTGAAAAACGCGTAATTTGCGACCTGGAATATCAAACTCCAAAGCAACGCTCTGCTGAACGGCATCCAGAGCCAAGCGAATGATCCGCTCTTCTGAAGGGCAATCCATTTTTGGTATCAGAAATACACTGAGAAATACTGAGTGTACCTCTTTAGACTTCTTACTAATGTTTTGTTGATTGAGAGGAATAACAGCGGATTGACTGCGCTCCCAATCGTTTTGGTTGGCCATGTTTGTTACCGAAGCTCTTGAGCTTGATTAGAACGATTCTATTCTATTGAGTCACTTATCAGGTAATAGCTTGATCGTCTCAAAGACTTGAGGTGCGGATCAAAGCCAATATGGCTGCATAGTTTCCTATTGCAGTCACCAGAAGGCCAACCCCCTACTGTCTGCTCATTTGTAGCTGCAGACCTAAAATGAGCAGGCTTGGAACCCCCAGGAAACGTCGTTTTAGGACGCCAGCCCTTTACGACCGCTTTGCCAGGATAAAGCAGCCATCATCTCAGGTGGCCACGACTTCCGCTTATGGCCTGAAGCCGCCAAAG
Source organism: Gammaproteobacteria bacterium (assembly GCA_030427465.1). GTDB lineage: Bacteria > Pseudomonadota > Gammaproteobacteria > Pseudomonadales > Oleiphilaceae > JADJWY01. Next base: position 18,520 of record JAUIAZ010000023.1, read on the forward strand.
TAGCGAGCCGCATTTACCAGCTTAGATAAAGGTCTATTGCGAGCTGGTACACCTAGGCAAACTAGAACGCTTAACTACTACCGATCAGGCATTCCAATAATCGTGCCTCTAAACTGTCATCGAGTACGCGCGATATCAGCTCGATGCGACTTTCCGCGCATTCATCCAGCGCCACCTCTGTGAGTGAGTCGTCACTCAGGTTGTATCCGAAGATGCCCTCATCGGTGATGAAGACAGCCTTCATACGCTCCACATCCAGTCCGGTCAGTACGGGGAGCAAGGCCTGGTGGCGGAATACTTTGTTGGGCGAAAAACGCCAGCCGATGCTATTAAAACCTTCCCCGGAATTTTCGGCCCGCAGATAGCCTTCTGGCGGCAACGGTAAATCCGCGGCAACGGGCTTCTCAGGCGGGTGATGGTGATGGCTGTCTGGTTCAGTCGCCAGACTGGTGCGGCCCTCCAGCAGGCTACCATCGATTCTGCCGTGTTCGGCAAAGACAACTTGAACCTGACTGCGTCCCTTTTGCCGGGCATAGGCACCCAGGGTATCGGCATCACCGGGCTCATACAGGTCAACCTTCGCCCCGACTATGACGTCCGCCAGTTCGATCTGCTGGTTAAAGGTCTCATGGCTGGTGTAGCGTTCATCCCGAAGTTTGCGCGCATCGACGAGCGTCAGGGTGCGCTGCAGGTCGATGACCTTTTTGTAGTGCGGCGCGGACATCACGGCGAGCACTTCTTTGGGATGCCCCAGCCCGGTGGGTTCAATCAGCAGTCGATCGGGCCGGGTGGTGGAGAGCAGGTGGTTCAGGGCGAACTGCATGGGAAGGCCCGCCGCACAGCACATACAGCCACCAGGCACTTCCCGCACGTATACGCCGCTTTGCTCCGGGTGATGGCCACTGAGCAGACTGCCGTCCACGCCGATTTCCCCAAACTCGTTGACCAGCACCGCCCAGCGCTCATGCGCCGGTTTCTGCTTGAGCAGATGCAGAATGGCTGTGGTTTTCCCCACACCCAGAAACCCGGTGATGATGTTGGTGGGGACAGCTTCGATGGGCGGCGATTCAACGGGCATGATATGTCCTTGGGGAAAATTATGCGGCTTTACAGAGACCGACTCAGGCGTGAGGGTGTTACATCAGGTCAGGTCAGTGAGCGACACTGTTTGGCCATCGGCGTTGACGTTCAGGTAGAAGCAGTGTTCCCTGCCCGTGTGGCAGGCGGGGCCGGCACTCTCAACCAGACAGAGAACGGCATCGCCGTCACAATCGAATGACAGTTGCACGAGCGCCTGGGTGTTACCGCTGGTTTCGCCTTTTACCCAGTACTCCTGGCGACTCCGTGACCAGTAGGTCATCCGTCCGCTGTTCAGGGTTCTTGTCAGAGCCTCACGGTTCATCCACGCCATCATCAGAACCTGCTTGGTGCGTGCATTCTGGGTGATCACCGGAATCAGGCCCTGCTCATTGAATGCCAGGTTCTCAATGACTTCGTCCAGAGGGAGTGAGTCCTGGCTGCCGAGTTTTTCTTTGGAGAGGAAATAGGATCGTTTCATTGTCGGGATGCCTGTGCACTCATTGCTTTGACGGATGGGTAAACTACCCGGGCCAGCAACTGTACCAGAAGGAAGAGGACGGCGCTCACGCAAACCATGGTGGGCCCGGTGGGGGTGTCCATGACAAATGAGGCTTTCATACCAGCCAGGGTTGCAGTCACTGCAAAGATGCAAGCAATCAACGCCATGGATTCGGGAGCCCGGCTCAAGGGGCGGGCAGTGGCAGCGGGTATGATCAGCATGGCAGCGATCAGCAGAACGCCGACCACCTTGATGGCGACTGCGACGGTCATGGCCAGTGCCAGGTTCATGATCAGCTGTTCGCGCCTGGGGTTGAAGCCGCTGGCCAGCGCGAGGTCGGGGTTAAGGGTGGAAAGAAGGAGAGCCGACCAGCGATACCATAGCAGGGCGAGAACGCCTGCAACGCCGGTCCCGATGACCCAGAGGTCCGTTTTCCCTACCGCCAGAATGTCACCGAACAGATAGGCCATCAGATCGATCCGGACACCGGAAAGGAAGGAAACCGCCACCAGGCCAAAGGCCAGGGAGGAGTGCGCCATAACGCCCAGCAGAGTATCCATGGCAAATCCACGGCCGCTTAATTGTGTTACAGCCATTGCCATGGTCAGGGACACCAGGAGAGCCCCTGCAAAGATTGGTGTTGAGAGCAGTAAGGAGAAGGCCACGCCCAGTACGGCGGCATGGGCCGTCGCATCACCAAAATAGGCCATCCGGCGCCAGACCACAAAACAGCCCAGAGGGGCTGCCGCGAGTGCCACACCTACGCCAGCAAGCGTTGCCCTTATCAGGAAATCATCCAGCATTTTCGGCCTCGCGCGCGGACTGCGGCCCATCCTCGTGATGGTGCAGGTAAAGTGCTGACTCGGTGTCTTCCAGTAATCCGAACAAGGACTGGAAGGCAGGAGATTCCTTGATGATTTCCGGTTCTCCCTCGCAGCAGATGCTCTGGTTAATACAGATCACGTGATCGGTCTGCTTCATAACAACGTGCAGTTCATGGCTGATCATCAGCACGGCGCAACCGAGTCGTTTTCGGATGTCGTCAACCAGTCGATAAAAAGCGGCGGTTCCCCGGAAATCAAGTCCTCGGGTGGCTTCGTCCAGTAAAAGCAGATTGGGTGAACCCAGTAAAGCCCGCGCCAGAAGAACCCGCTGGAACTGTCCGCCGGAAAGCTGGCTCACCTGTTTCTTTTCCAGCCCGTTGGCACCGGTCAAGGTGAGCGTCTCCGAAATGACACGCTGGCCAGGGTTGGACGGCAGCTTCATGAACCGTTCAACTGTGAGCGGGAAGGTCTCATCGATATGCAGTTTCTGGGGAACATAACCAATACGAAGATCCGGCGACTTCTCTACCGAACCGGAGGCTATGTTGACCGCGCCAATCAGCGCCCGGAACAGGGTGCTCTTGCCCGAGCCATTGGGTCCGATCACCGAGATGATTTCGCCGGACTGAACTGACAGGGAAATATTCCTGAGAACTGTTCTTTTACCGTACTTTACCGAAAGATTTCGGCATTCTATCAAGGCATTGCTCATTGTTTCGAAGTGTCTGGACAACATTGGGGATTCGTTTCGCAAGCAGTTAATGATATAACATATCATCTTTGATGTATATTCTGTTCACATCCCCATTGTAAGTACGTGAAGTACCTGTCTAAAGGAGCCTTTGTTATGGTGCGCCTCCACTTTTATCTTTCCTGTATAGTTCTCGGGCTGTCTTCTTCCCTGTCTGCTCAGGCTGCAACGCCCAAGGTGGCGGTCGACATCGCACCGCTGCATTCCCTGGTAACCCTGGTGATGCAAGGTGTTTCGGAACCCGCATTGATCGTACCTGCGGAAGCTTCCCCCCATGAGTATTCACTCAAACCTTCCCAGGCCACGGCATTGGCCGGTGCGGATGTCGTGTTCTGGGTCAGCGAAGATCTGACGCCGTGGTTGGAGAAGGCCATGGATAATATTGCCGAATCAGCCACCAAAGTGGAGATGCTGGAAGTCGAAGGAGTGACCCTGTATGAGTTCCGGGAGGGGGCGACTTTCGAAGGGCATGACCATGGCGATGACCATGCAGGGCATGACGACCACGACCATCATGACGAGCATCATGGTCACAGTCATGATGGTATGGATCCGCATGCCTGGCTGGATCCTGAAAATGCCAAAGTCTGGGTCGGAAAGATCCGGGATACTTTGGCGAAGGCTGATCCTGAAAATGCGCAGACTTACGAGAAGAATGCCGTTAAGGCCCTCAGTGAGCTGGATGAGCTTCTGTTATCTACTCAGGCTCTGTTCGATCGTCTCAAAGTGCCGGATTTTGTAGTCTTTCATGATGCTTATCAGTACTTCGAAAAGCGTTTCGGTATCTCTGCTGCCGGAGCTATTTCCCTGGCGGATGCAGAAGACCCCAGTCCGGCCCGGATTGCGGAAATCCGCAGAACCGTCAAGACATTGAACGTGCGCTGCGTATTTGTGGAGCCGCAGTACGACTCGGGCCTTGTCGAGGCCGTTTTTGAAGATTCCGATGTGCATTACACTGGTATTATGGATCCTTTGGGAGCCGATATTCCTGAAGGGGGAAGTCATTACCGGAGGCTGATCGAAGCGTTGGCGAGCAGTCTGGAGCAGTGTGCTACTCGCCGGGACCGATGAATAAAGACTGGGCTGGTGTATCCGGCCCTTTCCCAGATACGGGGGGCGTGACTGACAGGCGGTCTTGCGTCAGTCTGACATTTCAACATATGACGAATTGTTGTATTAAACTTCGCTGCGTACCCTGTGCAGCGGGCATGACGATGATCATGTGCATGGCCCTGGTTGCGGTCATGAGGCCGTTCCACACGGCGATCACATAGATTACCTGGTGGATGGACACCTGCATCATCCGCATGACGGGCATTGTGACAATCATGGTCCGGCCGAAGTGGTTACCGCGTCTCCCCGGTAAGACGCTACAGCTTTGGGGGAACTTACCTTCGATCAGGTAGCGAGCCCGCTTTTGTTGTTCACCTCCGTGAGGAAACCCTATGTCTGAAACCCGGGAAGGCACTGACGAAGGCTGTGCTGGGGAGCCTCACCAGCATAACAAGATTCGACGAGTAGAGCGTGCCACTGACGGCACGTTGGAAAAAGCGGGCCGTTTGTTTAAAGCGCTGGCGGATTTCGAGCGACTGAAGTTGCTGACAGTGTTATCTCAAGGGGAAGCCTGTGTCTCCGAGTTGGCCACCCGGGAGCAGATGTCGACTGTGTCACAGCGGCTGAAAGTGCTTTATAACGAGAATCTGGTCACCAGGCGGCGGGATGGCAAACACATTATCTACGGCCTGGCTGATCATCACGTCTATAAGCTTGTGGAAAACGCTTTGAGTCATGTACAGGAGCCTGACGGTTCTTAAGGGGGGGGGCTGTTCTGAGGTCGCTTTTCCGGCAGGTGCTGTTAAAGTAGGAAATCATGGTTCTCCTGTGTGCTCAGGGGTGGCAGATAATGCGGGCAGTTTCAGCAAAGTGAATACCCAGGCCCTGGGTATTTTTCTGACTGCGGTCCAGGTTGGCAGCGTACTCGATCAGCTCATCTGTCGGTTCCGGGAACCGGCAGATCAACGGGGCTACCCTGCAGTCGAAGGTCGGAAAAATAGGCATAGGCCTGCAGATTGGAAACCATCTCATCGGAAGCTTTTCTGAGCCCGGTCTGAAGGTCGCCATGTTCGTTCATCAGGTCGGCCAGCGTGATCCAGCTGTGCGGGTGAGCCAGTGCCTGGTTATCCAGAAAGCTGGCCAGCAGGAACAGTAGGGCGCTTTTCCTCCACCGGGAAAGGTTGATCAGTCTGCATCGGAGAGCTGAGGACATAATGGGTTCAGGGCCTGCGGAAGTCAGGCGTCAGCGGCACCGGCACACTCCTGGCAGCGGCAGCTCAGCTCGAGTTGCTCGCTTTGAAGACGGTAACCGGCTTCGG
>JAUIAZ010000298.1 GCA_030427465.1 Gammaproteobacteria bacterium
AGAGTCCCTGAAAATCCCCCAGCGCTTCAGTTTGGCGACATCTCCGGCAGTCAGCTGGGCTCGAACAACGCCCTGCTTCATCAGCGCGGGCAAAGTCTCAGCTGTAACATCCTCGGACAGACTGCCTTCGTTAAGCAGGTTCTGCAGACGGGTATCCGCATAGACTTTGCGCTTGAGAATTCCCGCCTTGTAGAGATGCAGGAATCCATCGACCATCATTTCGCTACAACCGTAAAGCCCTTGATCAAAGGGAGCCTCCCCCCCGATTTCACGGGCAACCGGGAACTTCTCATATAGCCGAGTTTTCTCGATCAGTGACCGGTACTGGTCGTTCTTCTGATGCCGCAATAGCGAACTGTAGATAACCGCACTACCCAGCGAGCCGATGCCCAATTGCAAGGTACCTGCATCCCTGACGAGTGTGCTGGCATAAAAACCGATAAGGTGATCAACCGGCGCGATCGGCACATGTGGGGCAGCAAACAGCGGGTGATCATAGCGCGGATGATCCACAATCAGGTCGAAGTTGCTGGCGTCAACGTCAGCATCATTTTCCATGTAGGGCAGCTCACGGTTCACCTCACCGACAATGGCAATGGCCTCTCCGGCGGCACTCTTCTCTCGCAGAAGCGGCACGAGATCCAGCGACAGATCTGCATTACAACTGAGGCTATAGCGTTTTTTGCCACCCACCTCTTTGATCCCCACAGACTGGGCCACCACATTCACACCTTTGGCGATCAGATCGCGAGTCACATGGGTATAGTTGCTGCTGATGTACCGCTGTTGTGCATACGGGGTACCGAGGTAGGCCCCGGCCTTGAAGTAAAACTCTTCTACCTCAACGTTGGACGGCAAGGCGCCCTTGCGCAGATCAACTGCGTAATTCAGATCCGGAACGCCCTCGAACTGACGTGCCACGAAAGGCTCCAGGAAGTTCTTTTCCAGCGCGCTTTTTCCGATCGGACGCTCCAGAGACAAGGCCGTAATAATGGTCAGGTTGAGGCTTTTATCCTGGCAGGCTCTGGCGTACAGGGCATTGACGAAGTGTGAGGGCTTCCCTAGCCCTAATGGCATGCCGAGCACGATGCGTTTGCCGACCTTGGCAATCAAGGTATCAACGCACTTTTCAACATCGGGGAAGACTTTGGTGGTGGAGATGGCCGCGTTCATGGTGAAGTCCCGTTTGCAAGTGGTTTTCAACTTATCCTGCGGGAGACGCTATAGCGGTTCAAGCACTCAGGGAAACTTACCGTGGAATTGTGAACAGAGTTTGATTCGGATCAATCTGGAGCCGGCAGGGAATGCTTTTCAGAAGCTCCAGCTCATTTTGACGGCGACAGAGTCGTCTGCCGCATCGATGCCGTAATTGGCCTGCTGGAAGAAACTCTCGGGGGCACGGGTCACGCGTCGCTCACCTTCGTCTCCCTGGTAAGTTTCCTGCTGAGCCTCCTGGAGGAAGTGGTCGGCTACCGTGGCCAGAGCTCTGGAAATACAGTCCTCGATACTCAGTTCAGCAGTGGCATCTGCGCGGCTGGTAGTCAGATGCTCGGTCGCCGTCATTTCTGCCTGGGCGTGCCCGACCAGCGCGAACAGCATCGCGAAAGCGGGAAGCAGTGATTTGACAGTTTTCGTTGCAATCATCGGCGGAGAAAGTCATCTTTTTATCGTCAGTGAAATCAGTATACAAAACGATCCCTGACATCGCAGGGAGAAGTTCACACTTTCAGATCGCAAATTGTACCTATATAAGTCAGTTTCTTGACACCTACAAACCTGATCGCTGAGCCAGCCAGTCTGCACTGATAGCCCAGGTTTCTTCAGGCGCCTTGCTACCGGCAAACACCCCTGCGTGACCGCCGGATACCACGCAAAACTCTTTGTCGGTGGAGGAAACGATGTCCAGAATATGATGGGCGGCCTGGGGTTTCACGAGTTTATCGGCCTGCCCGGCAATGGCCAGAATGGCGCAGCTGACATTCCTGAATTCCGCGTGGCGATCACGAATCCGGATGCGACCCTTGGCCAGCTGGTTCTTCAGGCCCATCTGCACCACCAGCTCCTGTATCGTAGCTCCCGGATAGTCCACCATATCGTCAAACCACTGACTCATGGTGGTATGTCGCTGCACAAACTCGCGGTCCCAAAGGTTTACCAGCAGATCCAGACTGCTGATCAGGCTCCCCACCGGATTAGTCATTTTGAAAACCAGGGAATTCACCCAGCCCGGCACATGCAGATAGCGTGCAGGCAGATCCATCAGTGAAATATTCAGGGCTTTCGAGACCAGCTGAGCCGGCTCGTAGGCCGCAGCCAGAGCGCGACCGGCCAGCCCGCTGCTGTGCACATCAATGGGCGAAGCGACGGTCACCACATTCCGGATGGGCGGATCGTCATGAGCCGCTGCATACATCAGGGTCAGCAAGCCACCCATGCAATAACAGAAGCAACTGACTTCTTCTGCCCGGGCATGGCGCGTCACCGCCTTCATGACCATAGGCATCCAGTCCAGTACGTAATGAGAAAGGGACAGGTGACTGTGACTTTTGGTCACATCACCCCAGTCCACCAGATAAACCTCAAAGCCCCTAGCCTGGAAATAACGTACGACGCTCCGCTGCGGCAACAGATCAAAGATCATAGACGTCGCCGCCAGCGGCGGCACCAGCAGCAGAGGCACCTTGTGGCGATACTCCTGTACCGGCAGAAAACCCGACTCAAGCGGTATCTGCCCCTCTGTCAGCGGGTGATAGTAGCGCACAGACATGATGTCATCACGGAAGATCTCCGTATGCTCGGCCTGATTGGAAAGCACGAAATTCTCACTGAAACGCAGCCGTTCCAGTGCATTCCGGCCACCACGAATCAGGCGTTCACCAAGCCCCGGGATATCTCTGACTACCGACATAACAGCTACCTTCAGACCTTTTGCCACAACGCTTTGAGGCTAGCACAATCCGCCGCTCAAGGGCACGGATAGGTGTAACGGTGATGCACCTTATCCAGTGCTTCAAGCAGCTCCGCACTCAACTCCATTGACACGCTGTCCAGATTTTCTTCCAGCTGTGCCATCTGTGTGGCACCGATAATATTACTGGTGACAAAAGGTCGCGAAGTCACAAAGGCCAGCGCCAGTTGGGTCAGCGATATCCCGAACGCCTGTGCTACATCCGCATAGGCCTGTGTGGCAGCCTCTGCAGTTTCCGAGGTATAGCGACTGAAACGATCATACAGAGTCAGGCGCGCTCCATCCGGCCGCTTGCCCCCCAGGTACTTGCCTGTCAGAACCCCGAACGCGAGCGGACTGTAGGCCAGCAAGCCAAGTTTCTCGCGATGGGAGACTTCCGCCAGCCCGACCTCGAACGACCGGTTCAGCAGGTTGTAGGGGTTCTGGATGGAAACCATTCGCGAGTAGCCATGCCGCCCAGCCAGTTGCAGATAGTGCATCGCACCCCAGGCGGTTTCGTTGGACAGCCCGATATGCCGGACCTTGCCAGACCGGACCAGGCCATCCAGTGCTTCCAGGGTGGTTTCGATCGCGACCGACTCGTCTTCCCGGTCATCGGCCTGATAGGCCAGTTTACCGAAGAAGTTTGTGCGTCGCTCAGGCCAGTGAACCTGATAGAGGTCAATGTAGTCGGTCTGCAGACGCTTCAGGCTGTCGTTCACAGCCTGCTCGATGTGCTCACGCGTCAATCGTGGCCCCTTGCGGATGTGCGATAACCAGTCTCCCGGTCCCGCCACCTTGGTGGCAATGACGAGCTGGTCGCGTGACTGCCTGCGCAACCACTCTCCCAGATAGATTTCGGTGCTTCCCTGGGTCTCTGCTCTGGGCGGCACCGGATACATTTCGGCCGCGTCTATAAAGTTGATTCCGGCAGCCACCGAACGATCCAGTTGCTCATGGGCCTCCTTCAGACTGTTCTGTTCCCCCCAGGTCATGGTACCGAGGCACAGAACGCTGACTTCCAGATCCGTATTTCCCAGTATGCGCCTTTCCATATTTTTCTCCGCTGGTCAAGTTGTCATCCAAACGACATGCAACTGTCTTTTTATTGTCACCTTGCAGAGCCAGATTAGACCCATGAAAGTAACAGGAAGAAAGAATGCCTGAGCGTAACGCAAGCATAAAGTCTCTCGCGATCGTAACCGAGACCTACCGTCCGGACGTCAACGGCGTTGCCCGGACACTCGGCAAAGTTACTGATACGCTCAGATCCTGCTATCAGCTTCAGGTCATCTGTCCTCAGGCCAACACCAGTACTCACGACGCCGCATCCAGTGACATTGACTGGCAAGGTGTGACCTCGGCGCCAATACCCGGCTATCCGGACATGCGTTTCGGCTTCCCCTGCGGAAGACGCCTGCAGCGTTTGTGGAAGGAAAACCGACCAGATGCTGTTTATATCGCCACACCGGGACCGCTGGGCTGGTCAGCACTTACGACAGCCAACCGCTTGGGTATTCCGGTATCCACCGGCTTTCACACCAACTTCCACCACTACGCTGGCTTCTATGGGTTTGGCTGGATCCGCCCGCTGCTGA
>JAUIAZ010000299.1 GCA_030427465.1 Gammaproteobacteria bacterium
GAAAAGGAACTGTTATCCACAGCCTCCGTCGCTGAGGGTAAATGAAGAAGTAAATAGAGAATACTAAAGCTGTTTTGCAGGAGATTGCCATGAGTGGAAAGCACCCGATTATCAGCCAGATTGAGGCTGAACAGGTTAAAAAAGATATTCCTGAGTTTGCACCAGGTGACACCGTCACTGTGCAGGTTAAGGTTGTTGAAGGTGAGCGTGAGCGTCTGCAGACCTTCGAAGGCGTTGTAATCGCCAAGAAAAACGATGGACTGGACTCAGCCTTCACTGTTCGTAAGATCTCCTACGGTGTCGGAGTCGAGCGGACTTTCCAGACTCACTCCCGTCTGGTGGCCAGCATCAACGTCAAGCGTCGTGGTGACGTGCGTCAGGCCAAGCTTTATTACCTGCGTGACCTGAGTGGTAAGGCTGCCCGTATCAAAGAAAAGCTGGGCTGATACAGCCGCTTTTTCAGAACCTCCGGAGACCTGCGTCATGGCCGCAGACCTAACCCCTCCGGAGGTTTTGTCGTTTCTGGACAGTCTTTCCTTTGAGGAAGGGCTCAGCAGAAACACTCTTCGTTCCTACCAGAGTGACCTGATGCAGCTGGTGAAATGGCTGCAGCTTCATGACACAGAACTTGTTCGCGCCTCAGCTTCCCAGATCCTTGCTTTCCTCGCAGAAGGGCTGAGTAGTGGTCGAATATCAGCGCGTACCAATGCACGTTTTCTTTCCTGTTACCGGCGTTTTTTCCGTTATCTGCTGCGCGAGGGCCAGGTCAGCGCTGACCCGACCTGTCAGATAGAGCACCCGCGCGTTTCCAGGCCGCTTCCGACTGTGATCAGTGAGCAGGAAGTTGAGCGCCTGCTGGATGCCCCGGATCGGGAAGACCCCCTACAGCTGCGGGATGCCGCAATGCTTGAGCTGATTTATGCCTGTGGTCTGCGCGTCAGTGAGCTGGTGACGCTGAAGCAGGTAAATCTCAGCCTGGGTCAGGGGGGCGTTCGCGTGATGGGTAAGGGGGGTAAGGAACGGCTGGTCCCGGTCGGTGACGAAGCCTTGTCCACTTTGGGGGAATACATCGCCAGGGGGCGGCCAGCTCTGGATGCTGCAGGCGCCAACCCCTACCTGTTTCCCGGGAAAAAGGGTGGTCCGCTGACCCGGCAAGCTTTCTGGTATCGGATCAAACACTACGCGCTCAGTGCCAATATAAGCAAGAACCTGACACCGCACGGCCTGCGGCATGCCTTTGCCACCCATCTCGTCAACCATGGTGCTGACCTGCGGGCGGTTCAGCTGCTGCTGGGACATGCTGACCTGTCGACCACGCAGATTTACACCCACGTGGCCAAGGCCCGTCTGCAGGCCTTGCATGGCGCGCACCACCCCCGCGGTTAGGTGATGGATTTCCTTACGTGACTTTAATATGCAAAGTGGACTGTGCACTGGCTATGCAGCAAGTGCTTGTGTATCTTTTTGCGGATCAATTTTGCAACAGGTAGTACTTATGAAGTCCATGCTCGTCGGCCTGATTGGCTCACTACTGCTGCTCGGCTCTTTTTCTGTAAATGCCGGAGAAGATGAGGGTGATAGCGAAGCGTTGGATCGTGCCAGGGAGTCGATTGAGAGCAGCCTCAAAGGAGCTTTCAAGGAAATGAAGATTCGCCGGATTGCGGAGAGTCCCATTCCCGGAGTCTATGAAGTGGAAAGCAATATTCCCCGGACCTTGTACGTCAGTGCGGACGGCCGTTACTTCGTGGCGGGTGATATTTATGAGATCGCCGATGGTCGCCTGATCAACCCGGCACAGGAACGTATGCAGAAAGTCAGGGTGAAGGCCCTGTCCAACCTTGCAGATGAAGACATGGTGATCTTCAAGTCCGAAAATACTGAACCCAAGACGACGATTACTGTTTTTACCGATGTGGACTGTGGCTACTGCCGGAAACTGCACCTGGAAGTGGATGAAATGAACGCGCTGGGCATTCAGGTCAATTATCTGGCTTATCCGCGCGCGGGCCTCGAGGGTGTAACCTACCAGAAAATGGTGGATATCTGGTGTGCCGATGATCCCAAGGTTGCCATGACCCGGGCCAAGACTGGGCTGACAAATCCGCCTGCAAAAACGTGTGAGCATCCGATTGCAGAAGAATATGAGTTGGGTAATGAGTTGGGAGTGCAGGGCACGCCGGCAATTATCCTCTCCGATGGCCAGATGATTCCTGGCTATCTGCCAGCCAAAGAGCTGGCCAAGCGATTGGGTATCGAATAACCCGCTCGCTCCGCGCTACCGCTGTCAGGTAACTGCGCCTAACAGCGGTAGCTGGACTCCTCCTTCCGCCGCTTGCACTCCGCTTCCACGTTATTGCATCGCTGCGCCCCGGCCGGGGACAGCCCGCCTCTCTGACACTTCTGGTATTCCTGGCTCAGGTCATAGTTCGAGTAGTTGCTAAAACTGTTCTTGCCGTCACAGGCGCTCAAAAACAGGGCAGTGATCAGTACGGAAAATAGCCTGATGGCTGTTCTTGGGGGAGTGGCTGGGATCATGCTGGTTTCCTCTGTATTGTGATCCAGTGTAGACCAGGAATGACACCTGTCCCAGTCCCGGCGGCGTGGCGTTGACAGGGTCCCGGGGGGTCGGTATCTTGCGCAGGCCTTCTGATTCGGGAGAACCCCGCATCAGGCATGATACAATAGAGCACAATTCCTAAAAGGGTTCGGGTATGAGAGTAGCGATTATAGGGCTGGGGACCGTCGGTGGCGGCACCTTCAACGTGCTGAAACGCAATGCGCGAGACATTGCAGCCAGAGCGGGTTCCGAGATCGAAATAGTGGCCGTCGCCTCCCGACGCCCGAACCCTGCCTGTGAGCTCGACAGCATTGAGTTCGATACCGACCTGATCCGGACTGCGACACGGCAGGATGTGGACCTGGTCGTGGAAACTCTGGGTGGCACCAGCGTCGCCGCAGATGTCGTCAAAGCCGCGCTTCAGGCCGGCAAGCATGTCGTTACTGCCAATAAGGCGCTGATCGCAGAGTTGGGCAATGAGCTGTTCGAGATGGCGACATCGAACAAGGTGACACTGGCATTTGAAGCCGCAGTTGCTGGTGGTGTACCTGTGATCAAATCTATCCGGGAGGGCTTGGCGGCCAACCGGATAAAGTCTGTGGCGGGCATCATCAACGGTACCGGCAATTTCATTCTCACTGAAATGCGTGACAAGGGGCGGGCCTTTGAAGACGTGCTGAAGGAAGCACAGGCTTTGGGTTACGCCGAAGCTGACCCGACCTTCGACGTGGAGGGAATCGATGCCGCCCACAAACTCACCATTCTGTCGTCCGTGGCTTTTGGCATTCCCTTGCAGTTCAAATCGGCTTATACAGAAGGCATCAGTGCTATCAGCCCCTTTGACGTCAAGATGGCTGAAGAGTTCGGATATCGAATCAAGCATTTGGGGATTACCCGGTTGACTGGGCAAGGGGTGGAACTGCGCGTGCATCCGACGCTGGTACCAGAGTCCCAGTTACTGGCCAAAGTCGACGGTGTCATGAACGCTGTGATGGTTGAGAGCGATGCCGTTGGCCAGACCCTGTTCTACGGACCGGGCGCCGGTTCAGAAGCCACCGCTTCCTCAATCATCGCCGATATCGTGGATATCACGCGCGCGCATTACCAGGATGCGCTGTCCGGGGTTCCCGCACTGGGTTACAGCGAGGAAGAGCTCAATGAGCATCCCATTCTGCCAATAGAGGCGGTGAACAGCGCCTATTACCTGCGCCTTCTGGCAAAGGATACACCTGGCGTACTGGCGCGCGTGGCGGCAATTCTCAGCGAACATTCGATCAACATTGAATCGATTACCCAGAAAGAATGGCAGGAGCATGATGGTGCGGTTCCGATGATACTGATGACCCACCAGGTCGCTGAGCGGAACATGGACCATGCCATAGATGTCATTCAGGGGCTGGATGTCATTCTCGCTCCAGTCGTACGTATCCGGGTTGAATATTTTACTGCATCCTGAGATCGGGTGCTGCAAAGGAGTTAAGTTGTGAAATACATCAGCACAAGAGGGAAGGCACCAGCCCTGAGTTTTGAAGAGGTGCTGCTGACCGGTCTCGCAAGTGACGGCGGGCTGTACGTTCCTGAATATCTGCCCCGGTTTACCGTGGAAGAAATGGAGGCCATGCGCAGCCTCAGCTATGAAGAGCTGGCGGTAGAAATCATGTATCCCTTCGTTGGCGAGAACATTGGTCGTGATGAATTCACGGCGATTGTTTCGGAAACTTATGCTGATTTTGCCCATGCGGGCATCGCGCCCCTCAAGCAGGTCGCTCCAAATGAGTGGGTGCTCGAGCTGTTCCATGGCCCGACCCTGGCTTTCAAGGATTACGCCCTGCAACTGCTCGGACGGTTGGTAGACCATTTCCTCAAGAAGCAGGGGCGCAAAGTCGCTATTCTCGGGGCGACCTCAGGCGATACGGGTTCAGCGGCCATTGAGGGCTGCCGCCATTCAGAGTTTGTGGATGTGTTTATACTGCA
>JAUIAZ010000300.1 GCA_030427465.1 Gammaproteobacteria bacterium
AGCGCTTCATCGCGGCGGAAGTACGCCAGAGGCTGTCACAGCTGGTGGGTATCCTGAATACCAAAGACCCGAGTGGCGAATTTGTCTTTGCCGGCTTTCAGGGCAAGCAGGAGCCTTTCCAGCAGAACTCGGCTGGCTCATACGAATACGTGGGCGATGAGGGGCAACGCTTCATTCAGATTGATGCCAATGTGACCGTGGCTTCGAATGACAACGGCAAAGCGATCTTTGTGGATGTGCCCAGTGCCAACAATACTTTCATCACCCGAGCCGCTGCCCGTAATACCTCCGAGCCGCCAGCCATCATAACCCCGGGCCTGATGGTGGACCAGGAAGCCTATGATGAATTCTACCCCGAAGATTTGGTGGTGGTTTTCAATCCGGAAACGGCCATTACCCCACCGGGCCCGAACTTCACCATCCGTCAGGCTTCAGACAACAAACCGGTTCTGAATAACCAGCGCTTCGCCAGCGGTGATCCCATCAGTGTCAAAGGGGTACAGTTTGAAATTCTGGGCAGTCCCCAGGCCGGGGATACCTTTTTCGTTCAGTCTTCGGAAAAGCAGGGTCTGCTGACGACGGTGGAGCGTCTGGCCAAGGGGCTGGAAACCTATACTGATACTCCGGAAGGGCGCAGGTCGCTGACCGACCTGATCGATTCTACGCTGGCCAATCTGACCAACGCAGAAACCAGTCTGCTGGAAACGCGATCAAGCCTCGGTGCGCGCCTCGGAACCCTCGATACCACCCGCAAACTGCAGGATGATGTTGAGGTGCTGACGAAAGAAGTGCTGTCCCAGCTGCAGGATGTGGATCTGGCGGAAGCCGTCAGCCGGCTGTCGTTTCAGGATCTGATTCTTCAGGCCGCCCAGCAGTCCTACACCCGGGTCACGAGCCTGTCACTGTTCGACCGTCTGTAAGCGGGTCGCTCGTAGGCCAGGCCCTGCGGGCGTAGACAAAGGTGGTCACCGCCACCAGCAGGGCCAGAATGGCAGCGCTCAGGAACACAGCATCGTAGCCCAGCGCACTGGCCAGAAAACCGCTGCCGACCGAAGCGAAGCCGACCACCAGAATCTGCAGACAGGCCTGAAGCGTAAAATCCAGGCCTTCGTGGTTGCGCCGGCACATGTGCATCATGCAGGCAAACAGGGCCACAGTGGCCAGCGCATCTGCCACCTGCTCAAAAGCCGTGATCAACAGCACCAGCCACAGGGGGGTGGATTCCGCCAGTATTGTCAGGGTACCCAGTGCCAGAGCCTGAATGATGGCAAACAGGCCCAGACAATAGATCGCTCCCTGGCGATCCACCCACCATCCACCAGCAAAAACCGCCAGCAGGCCCGCCAGCGAACTGATCAGTGTGATCTTGCCGATCTGTTCCAGGGACAGGCCCTGATCCACCAGTAAGGGTTTGATCATGGCTGAAGCCAGACCATCCGGCACTTTGTAGGCCATCAGAATGAACAACCAGGCCACCAGACCCGGTCGCAATACAAACCCGCGATACTGTTTCCAATAGCCAGAAAGACTGAGGCCAACCCCATGACCGCCGTCAAACGCTGCCTCTTGCTGCAGGGTTTCAGGCTCACGAAACAGAATAATGGGCAGCCACAACAGTACCATTAATGCGGCCATGGCCATCAGACTCTGCGTCCAGCCGAACAGTCCGATGGCAATCAGCAGGCTGCTGCTGGAGAGAATCATGCCCAGTTTATAGCCACCCACTTGCAGGGCATTGCCGAGACCGCGACGATTGCGGGGTAAAACCCGAACGGCCAGCCCGTCGGTCGCAATGTCCTGAGTTGAGGCGCTGAAATTGAGCAGCAGAATACAGAGCAGGAATGCGGGCCACAGACCGGGGGCAAAATCCCCCGGTGGAAGCAGGGCCAGCAGCAACAGGCCGGAAGTCGCCAGCACCTGCAGGGGAATGATCCATGAACGGCTGCGGCCGAATCGTTCCTGCCGATCCCATGGTGCGTGGCGATCGACCCAGGGTGCCCAGATAAATTTTAACAGCCAAGGCAGGGCGAGCAGCTTGAGTAGCCCCAGATACTCCAGGCCGACCCCCTGCTCGCGCAGCACGGCAGGCAGCACGTGGGCCAACAGTCCGGCCGGGAAGCCCTGCGAAAAATACAGGCTCAGCAGCACGGCGGCACCCAGACGGGATAAGCGCTGTGGAGAATCCTCTTTCACAGGGTTTTGACTTTCTGCTTGCCACAACGCGCGCAGCGATAGACTGTCACCAGTTTCCCCGCTTTGGGGTCAAACTGCTTTTCATGCCAGATTTTCCACTGATGAATGTCGTGCTGGCACATGCCTTTCTTGCGCGCATCGCGGGCCTTTTTACGTGCCTTGTCTAAAGAAACCACTTTGTTCATGGGGCTCTGGATATCGCTTGGTTTAAATTTCGCAGGGAACCCCTGCATCCGGATCTTTGTGCCGGGCAAGCCAGCTCATCCGGCCTCTGCCGGGCACCGACCTTACCCTACATTATCATCAGGTTCCGGTCTTCTGCCCAGTGCGCTGACCCGCAACGTTCAGAACTGGATAGCCGACAGCATGTTCTCCGGTATCCGGCCGGCCCGGGAGATCAATGCCTGACAGGGCAAGCATTGCCTGCGTTGTTTCAGATAGCTATGACTACAAAGCCTTCGGTCAGATGAACGTTAGCTGACTTTGGGCCCGCGGGGAAAAGTGGTTGCTATTGGGTTTAATAGAGTCTTTCCGGGACTATATTCTTCAAACTCTGGTGTGCTGGTCAGATACCAATCGTCATGCTCTAAAGCTCGTCGCCTTTACTCGGAGGTACATCGGGAACCTTAGCCATTGCTTTGATAAATGCTTGCTTTGATCCTTTCAGCGCTCGTTTTTCCAGATACTCTTCAGTCAATAAAGCTGACATCTTTTCTGCGACGGCTGAAGAAATAAACTGGTTGATTGAAACCCCATCTTTCTTGGCAATGGCCTTCACCTGTTCGTGAAGAGAGTCCGGTAGCCTCAAGCTTAATGTGCTCATGATTTATCCTCCATCAACAAATTCAAGAAATCTTTTGGTGTAATTGCCTCCAGTTGAAACTGGCTGATGTTAGAAAAGTCCTTCGTGTTTTGGGTAACTATATATCTGGATTGAGATTCGACTGCGACTTCTAAAACCAGATCATCCTTTGGATCTTTCAAATGCGAGCGCCACAGAAAAAAGATCTGCCGTATATCTGACCGGCTCAGTATGAAATCCAGGATCTCGTCAATGTCTGACGGTTCCAGGCCAGGCACCATTTTGGGCCTCTTCAAAACGTCTTCGTACTCGAAAAAAAGCGGCACGGATACACTGGGCACGAAAACTTCGTCAGTCAAACTCAGTAACAACTTATGCGAGGCGCCCCTGCTAGAGCGAAGAGCAGCCACTAAAAAGAAGACTGGGGCCGAATCTTAGCTGACTTTGGGGCCCGTGTTAAAAAACGGCTGGTATCCTCTACATAGCAGTCATCAAAAAGGGGCACAGATTCATCATCGTACTTTGCTTCAAGCCTGATGGGTTTGAATAGGCGTAATTGGTAAACCCCGACGGTCTATAAAGGCAGCCAAAAAAGGCGAGAAAGCTACGGTTGCTGAGCTTAAAGGCGTATAATGTACTACTCAGTAGTATATCTACCCTGACAAGCGAGGTATGACCATGGCTATGGTGAAGAAAAGCATTACGGTAACAGACCAACAGGATCACTGGATCAAGGCGCAGATCGAAATGGGGCATTACGGCAACGAAAGCGAGGTAGTTCGGGAACTGATCCGAGAGCGCCAACTGCGTGAGCAGGAGTCGACCAGAGAAATCGAATTAATCCGCGCCAAATTAATACAGGCGGAACAAAGCGGCTTTACGGAGCAAAGTCGGGCAGAAATCCTCCAGGAAATCAAAAACGGACTGGGGCGTGATGCGGTTTAAACTCAATCTAGAAGCCAAAATGGACTTGGCCCGTATTTACTGGCGCGGTGTTGCAGACTTCGGCGTCGAACAGGCTGACCGGTACTATGAGGCTCTGTGGCAGCGCTTTGATGACATTGCAGAGGCGCCATACAAATACCCGGCTGTCGATCATATCCGCGAAGGGTACCGGCGCAGCGTCTGCGGCGTGGACAGTATTTATTACCAGGTGAACCAGGGAATCGTTGAGATCAGGCGCGTGCTTGGTCGACAGGACACAAATGAGAGGCTCTAACCGCTGCCCGTCAGAGTAGTTGAAGCTGGTTGGAAACTCGCTTCTGCTCGGTGACTAAGCCCGGGGCTGAATCTTAGCTGACTTTGGCAACTCTAAAAAAGTGACTGCCATCGATGAAAAGCAGGCATGCTGGCTTCAGGGTGGCTCAGGGCCAGAAGCTGACTTTGGCAGCCTACTGAATGGAAACAAATTTAGTTTGCTTCAATTGCGTATTCCGGCGAACGTGAACACTCATTCTGGCCGAACGTGAACACCTGATTTCCCAGCGCATCACGTTTGGTGCTTTTTACTCCAGGTGTTCACCTTGGGTCAAT
>JAUIAZ010000301.1 GCA_030427465.1 Gammaproteobacteria bacterium
CTCCACTCTTCACCAATGACCTTGGGTTGGCTGGGTCCGCCTGACATAAATCTGCTCCTGTCTAAAGTCCTTCCAATTCTTCACATATGGCGTCCAAAATGTGAATTTCAACCCGGCGATTGCGCGACCGGTTGTCTGCACTGTCATTCGGGACCAGTGGCTGCGTTTCTGCGCGGCCGACCGCCTCGACCCGGGTCGCCTCCAGCGTGCCATCCAGAATCAGTTCATGCACCACGCTCACCGCCCGGGCTGAGGACAAATCCCAGTTGGATCTGAACTGCCCCTGCAGAATGGGACGATCATCGCTGTGACCAATCACCTGGACCCTTCCGTCGCATTGGCTGAGCACGGTCTTGATCTGATCGAGTAACTCGCGCATACCCGGCTGAAGGGTTGCACTCCCCGCACTGAATGTGGCTTTCTCCGAGAAACGCATGGTCACTTCCCTGGCATCGTACTGCACCTCAAAAAGATCCGAAGCCAGAAAATCCTGTGTCGCCCCGATCAGGGCAATGGCGAGTTTTTCGTGCTGCTCAAACGCTGCCTGCTCCGCCAGTGCAGCACTGGGTACCTCTACTTCAACCACTTCGACCTCTGGATCCGGCACAGGCTGTGGCGAGGTGACGGGCATATCCGGCTGAGGCATCACGGAGGCATCCCGTGCAGATCCGGTCGGTTCCGGTTGCGCAATCGGCACCAGCTCGTAACTTTCAACCGGAGAGCGGCCAAATGCCTGTCCCATGGATTCAGCCATCGACCGGTATTTCTGCACATCCATTTCGGAGAAGCTGAGCAGCAAGACAAAAAAGGTCAGCAACAATGTCATGAGATCCGCAAAGGTCAGCAACCAGTCTGGCAGACCGGCCCGCAATGCAGGCTTTCTCAACAGCTTAGCCATGCGTTTCAGCCTGCTTCACTGCCTTTTCCTGAAGTCTCGCTGAGCACAGTGCCTTCGGGCAGATAACTCGACAGTATCTCCGGCAGCACCCGGGGATTATGGCCCTGCAAGACACTGAGAATGCCCTGAATGACAATCTGCCGGTTACGTACTTCATCCTGGGATTTCACTGCCAGCTTTTCTGCCAGTGGCAGAGCTATCAGCTGGGCGATCATGGCGCCGTAGAAAGTCGTCAGCAAAGCGATCGCCATCGCCGGCCCGATACTGGAAGGATCAGACAGGCTGTTGAGCATCTGCACCAGGCCAATCAGGGTTCCCAACATACCAAGTGCCGGCGCCGAGTCACCAATGCCCCGAAAAACCCGCTCTGCCAGTTCCAGCCGTTCCAGTGACTGCTGCGTATCCTCCATCAGCACATTTTCAATAAATTCCGGGGGGTGACCATCCAGCGCCAGGTTGGCTGCCTTGCGCAGGAAGGGATACTGGATATCCAGGTCCTCCAGACCCAGCAATCCCTGCTTGCGCACTTTCTCAGCGACTTCCCGCAATTCACTGTAAACGCTGAAGGGGCTATGCAGCCGGTCCATAAACGCGGTACCCAGACCCAGGGCCAGACTCTGTCGCAGCCCCCGCCACCGGTACTTGATCAGCGTTACCGCCAGAGTACCGGCGACTACCACCAGCAAACCGGGAAGGTTCATGAAATCCAGTATTTCGGCATTGGCGAGGATAGCGACAGCCATGATGGTCAAGCCACCCAGCAGTCCGATCAGGGTCATGAAATCCATGCAGCTCTCTCAGCGATTCCAGGCGTTCATTTGGGACAGAAGGTCTGCCGTAGGTGGTCTCAGGCCTCTCCAGATACGGAAAGATTCGGCAGCCTGCTCTATCAGCATTCCCAGGCCATCCGCCGCACGCTCACAGCCCTGCTCGAGGGCCAGTTTCAGGAACGTCGTTCCTTCCGGCCCGTACATCATGTCGTATACGAGTTGACACCCCTCGAAGCAAGCCGGTGAGACAGGCAGACTGTCGCCGCCCAGACTGGCAGAGGTGCCGTTTATGATAATATCAAAGTGTCCTTCCAGACTGTCCAGAGGGTGAACAGGAATATCAGCCAGGTCACTGAAGTGTGCCGCAAGCTGCTCCGCCTTCTGCCGGGTGCGATTGCAAAGTACCAGTTCAGCCGGCTTCTCATTCAGCAGGGGTTGAAGTACGCCGCGAACCGCTCCCCCGGCTCCGATCACCAGAATCCGGCGCCCTGAGAGGGGTTGTTTCAGATTAACCGTGATGTCCCGTACCAAACCCACCCCGTCGGTGTTATTACCCAGCAGCTGACCATCCTCCGCCAGACTCAGGGTATTGACGGCACCCGCCCGTTCCGCTTCAGGAGATAGAGCCTCGCAAAGCGCCCAGGCTGACTCTTTGTGGGGCACCGTGACATTCAGGCCACAGCCACCCTCCCGGAAAAAAGCCCGAACGACCGGCTCAAACTGGTCCGCCTCTACATCCATGCGTCCATAGTCAATGGACTGGGCCGTTTTCCCGGCAAACCAGGCGTGAATCTGCGGGCTTTTGCTGTGCTGGATCGGATGTCCGATGACGGCATAGCGATCAGTCACAAGTCTTCTCCCAGCCAGTCACGGTCACACAGGAAGTCGGTCAGCAGTTTCCGCTCTTCACTGTCGGGCTCCGGTTCATAGGCGTACTTCCAGCTGACCAGAGGAGGCAGGGACATCAGGATGGATTCGGTACGCCCACCCGACTGAAGACCGAAAAGGGTGCCGCGGTCATACACCAGATTAAATTCCACATAGCGCCCGCGGCGATATAGCTGCCACTCCCTTTCTCTTTTCCCGTAATGGGTCAGCTTGCGGCGCGAGACAATCGGCAGATAGGCATCGAGGTAGCTGTCTCCCACGGCCTTCATGAATGCAAAACTGGTTTCAAAACCAGGTTTGTTCAGATCATCGAAGAACAGGCCCCCGATGCCACGAGGCTCATTCCGGTGAGGAAGATGAAAATAGCGATCACACCAGGCTTTGTACTCGGCATACCAGTCATCACCAAAAGGGGAACAGGCCCGTTCAGCCACTTCGTGCCAGTGGCGGCAATCCGCCTCAAAACCATAATAAGGGGTGAGATCGTAACCGCCCCCAAACCACCAGACCGGAGGCGCCCCTTCTTTTTCGGCAATGAAAAAGCGCACATTCGCATGCGAAGTCGGGACATAAGGATTCACCGGATGAATAACGAGAGACACTCCCATGGCCTGAAAGCTGCGACCCTGTAGTTCCGGTCGCGCTGCTGTGGCAGAGGCCGGCAGAGAGGCTCCTCTGACATGCGAGAAATTGACCCCCGCTTTCTCAAAGGTTTCCCCACCTTCGAGCACCCGGCTGCGACCGCCTCCACCTTCCGGGCGCTCCCAGCTATCCTCTGTAAATCCCGAACTGGCTTCTTCAGTCTGTAGCCCCTGGCAAATGTCATCCTGTAAACCTTTCAGATAGGCTTCTACTTCAGAACTGTTCACACACGCATCCTCCTGTAATAGCTTTAGTTAAGCACATATCAGCCGGAGCCTCTCAACGGCAGCGACGGAATCGGCCTTCTTCTTCCGATACCCAGCCCTGCAGAACCAGCTGCATCAGATGAGACATTACTTCACCCGGGGCCAGACTCAGGCGGCGGGCCAGCCAGGAGGGGTCTTCCGGCTCCCAGGACAAATCTGCGAGAAGCTTTTCCAGCACAGGTGGCAACGACCCGGACTCCTGGCTGCCTGGATGATCCTGTTGCGCACTCCCCAGGTGATGAGGCAATGGAATTTCAAGCAGGATATCACTGAGGCCGGCACAAAGGTGCGCGCCATCCCGTATCAGCTGATGGCAACCTTCCACCTGCGGATTCAGAATGGAGCCGGGAACAGCAAACACTTCCCGCCCCTGCTCCAGCGCCAACCGGGCACTGACCAGTGACCCGCTTCGCAGCGCCGCTTCAACCACCACCAGGCCCGCACTGAGGCCGGATATAATGCGATTACGCACCGGAAACTGCCAGGGACGGGCCGGGGTTCCAGGCGCAAACTCACTGACAAGCAGGCCCTCCGTTGAAAGCCTTTCATACAGGTTCCTGTGGGATCTCGGATAGACCTGATCTATGCCACAGCCGAGTACCGCAAGTGTGCTGCCACCGGACTCCAGTGCCGCCTCATGCGCAGCCCGGTCAATACCCGCCGCTGCACCACTCACTATATGAAATCCCACCGCGGAAGCCTCACTGGCAAGTCGCCTCGCATTGGCCCTGCCACTTTCGGTGGCTTTGCGGGATCCGACAAAGGCCAGATTGATTCCGTTCAGGAGCTCAGCCCTTCCAGTGAGATACAGCAATTTGGGGGGATCAGGCAGCGCCCGGAGGCACTCCGGGTAAGCCGGATCCATCAGTTCCAGCAGATGATTGCCCGGCTGGCTGGCCCAGGCCAGAGCCTTTTCCGCCACCGTTTTCAGTCCTGTGCCCGGATCGTTCAGCAGACTGGTCTGAAGACCGGCTTCCAAGCGCAGTCTTTTATAGTCCTGGGGTCTGATCGCCGGATCCAGAGCGCGGATCAGAATGTCCCAATCGGGTGTTTGCATTTTT
>JAUIAZ010000024.1 GCA_030427465.1 Gammaproteobacteria bacterium
TCAGCTGACTTCCGGGTTTGCCAACGCGGCGGCAGAACCCAATAGCCCTGTATAGGGATCTGTGACAACCCAGACCGGAACCGGGTGCAGCAGTCGGCTCATGCGCCCCTTATCTTCAAAACACTCCCTGAAGCGGCTTTTCTGCAATGGCGGCAGCACACGCGGGAGAATGCCACCACAGAGATACACTCCACCCAGGGCACCCAGTGTCAGCGCGGCATCACCAGCCACCCGCCCAAGCCAACCGAAGAAGCAGTCCAAGGTCTCCAGTGCCAGGGCATCTTCACCGGACAGCGCCAGACGGGTAATGTCTGCAGCCTGTAAATCAAGCGCTTCCAGGCCATCCCGGGCTCGCAAAGCCAGATAGATGTTAACCAGTCCCTCACCACACAGTGCCCTTTCTGCAGACACCCGACCGAAGCGCTTCTGCAGGTGCGCCAGTACGATAGCCTCGCGCTCATCACAGGCCGCCAGACCCACATGCCCGCCTTCAGTGGACAGTGGCACCCAGTTGTTCGCCGTGGGCACCAGGCCGGACATACCCAGCCCGGTGCCCGGCCCCATCACCAGCAAAGGCCGACCTGCCGCACCCTCTTCGCCTCCCAGACGGATCCGTTGATCCGCCGGCACATGCCGCACGCCCAGGGCCATGGCTGTGAAATCGTTGACTACCTTGAAAACATTCAGGCCGAGTGTTTTCTGCATTACCTGACGATCAAAGTCCCAGTGCGCGTTCGTCAGCTTGATGCGCGGTCCTGATACCGGGCAAGCCACCGCAATGCCCACTTCATCAATGCCATTTGCGCCGACCTGGGACAGGTAAGTGCCAACCGCCTCATCCAGATTGCTGTAGTCTGCACAGGGCAGCACCTGAATATGCTGAAGCACGGTGGTACCTTTTTCGACCAGCGCGAAACGGGCATTGGTGCCACCAATGTCTCCCACCAGGGCACGATTGTCTGTCATAAGGAGTTCCCAGTCAGATTGCTAAACTCTCAGCCGGCCGGATCCGGCCCCAGGAGGAAAGAGGCGCCGGACTCAGCATGACCGGCACCCGCTCGCAGCCGTACAAACAGATCCCGTCCCATACCCCAGTTATTGCCGTTCAGATCCGCCGGGGCCGCTTCTCGCGCCGCCCACTCGGCCTCTTTCATCAGGACATCGAGTGTACCACGGACAGCATCCAGACGAATGATGTCACCATCACGCACACGTGACAGGGCGCCCTGCTCTGCGGCCTCAGGATAGACATGAATGGCAGCCGGCACCTTGCCCGAGGCACCACTCATGCGACCGTCAGTCACCAGCGCAACCTTCAGTCCCCGGTCCTGCAGCACACCCAGGTAGGGGGTCAGTTTGTGTAGTTCAGGCATACCGTTTGCCTGAGGTCCCTGGAATCGTACGACGGCGACCATGTCGCTCGTCAGCTCACCGGCATCAAAGGCAGCAGCCAGCTCGTGCTGACTGTCAAACACGCGGGCCGGAGCTTCCACGACCCAATGTTCCCTGGCTACAGCAGACACCTTGATAACACTGCGCCCCAGATTACCGGTCAGAACCTTGAGCCCACCATCTGCAGCGAAAGGGTCAGCGGCACTGCGCAGTACCTCGGGGTTCCCTGAACTGGCTGCGACCGGCTCCCAGACCAGATCTTCTGCTTGCCGGGAAGGCATACGGGTATAGGCCTCCAGACCCTGGCCAACGACCGTCTGCACATCTTCATGCAACAGGCCGTGTTCGAGCAGGGTGCGGATCAGGAACGGAGTGCCCCCGGCCTCGTGGAAGGCGTTCACATCAGCCTGACCATTCGGATAGATCCGGGTGAGCGATGGGACTGCAGAGGAAAGATCGGAGAAATCATCCCAGTTAATCAGGATGCCGGCACTGCGGGCAATTGCCACCCAGTGCATGGTGTGGTTGGTTGAACCGCCGGTGCAGATCAGTGCTACCAGTGCATTTACGATACTTTTCTCATCCACCATCTCACCCAGGCCCAGGCTGCCGCCTTGGGGGGCACTCAGACGGATCGCTTGCCAGGTAGCCTCGCGGGTCAGCGCATTGCGTATTGGCGTGCCCGGGTGGAAGAAGGCCGCGCCGGGCAGGTGCAGGCCCATCACTTCCACCAGTAACTGATTACTGTTGGCTGTCCCATAGAAAGTACAGGTTCCCGGACTGTGGTAGCTGGCACTTTCTGACTCCAGCAATTCATCCTTGCCCACTTTGCCTTCAGCATAAAGCTGTCGCACCCGCTGTTTTTCCTTGTTCGGTAAGCCACTCGGCATGGGCCCGGCGGGTATCAGGATCGCCGGCAGGTGCCCGAAAGACAGTGCGCCCATCAGTAGTCCGGGGACAATCTTGTCACAGATGCCCAGCAGGCAGAGGGTGTCGAACATGTTGTGGCTCAGGGCCACAGCCGTGGACATGGCTATGGTATCGCGGGAAAACAGACTAAGCTCCATGCCGTCCTGTCCCTGGGTGACCCCGTCGCACATGGCGGGCACACCGCCGGCAACCTGCGCAACACACCCCATTTCCCTGGCCGCCTGACGAATCAGCTGGGGATAGGCCTCATAAGGCTGATGCGCGGACAACATGTCGTTATATGCCGTGACAATGCCGATATTGGCCTGATTCATCAGCTTCAGGGTTTGCTTGTCCGGCGCCGCCGTGCAACCAGCAAAACCGTGAGCCAGATTGCCACAGGACAGACTGGCACGGTGGGGTTTTTCTGCCCTGGCACTACGAATCTTCTTCAGATAATCCTCACGAGTCGCACGACTGCGCTGGATAATCCGCTCAGTGACCGCCTGAACCGTTGCTTGCATGCTTACTGACCCCATCGTCATCCCCCCTGAATATTTATGTAAGTTTACTTTTTAAATCAGCTATTGTCAGTCTCAGGATTGTCCCGGGACACAATATGTTGGTATCTTTACATAATCCATAGCAGACCATTGTGAAAACTGTGCCTGAAAGCGCGGAGCTCCTCTGTCCACACCTGCATTATCAGCACAGTACCCTGATCATTGTGCGTGGTCTTTATGAAAATACTACCGTAACCTGATACAGGGGCTCACCCTTCAGAATCCGCCAAACCAGACAAGGAGCCGTTATGCTGCGTCGTACCAAGATTGTTGCCACCCTGGGCCCTGCTACCAATCAACCTGACAGTCTGGATGCAATCATCCGCGCAGGCGTGGATGTGGTGCGGCTGAACTTCTCCCACGGCTCCGCCGAAGAGCATACCCGCCTGGCCGCCCTGGTCCGCGAACGCGCCAACACCAATCAGAGACCAATCGCCATACTCGCCGACCTGCAAGGCCCGAAGCTGAGAATCGCCCGTTTTCGGGATCAGAAAGTTCACCTCAAAGCTGGTGACACGTTTACGCTGGACGCCAGCCTGGACAAAGAATCCGGCGATGAAACCCAGGTCGGCCTGGATTACGAGGATCTCCACAACGATGTCGGCGAGGGAGACATCCTGGTACTCGACGATGGCAGGCTGGAACTGGAAGTCACCGGGCTCCACGCACAACGCATTGAAACCCGGGTTCTGATCGGCGGCAAGCTATCCAACAACAAAGGGCTCAACAAGCGTGGCGGCGGGCTTTCCGCTCCGGCCCTGACCGACAAGGACCGGGCAGATCTCAAGACTGCCGCAGCGCTGGGCGCCGACTATCTGGCAGTATCGTTTGTGCGTACCGCCGAGGACATGCATGAGGCCCGCAGACTTCTCGACAATGAAGGCTCTGAGGCCCACCTGGTCGCCAAGATTGAACGCGCGGACCTGGTACATGATCTTGACGAACTGGATGCGGTTATCCGCGCCTCGGATGCCATCATGGTGGCTCGCGGCGATCTCGCCGTCGAGATCGGCGATGCCGAACTGGTGGGTGTACAGAAATACCTGATCTCCAGGGCGCGCACCCTGAATACGGTGGTCATTACGGCCACACAGATGATGGAGTCGATGATTAGCAGCCCGATGCCGACACGGGCTGAAGTTTCCGACATTGCCAATGCCGCGTTTGATTATACCGATGCTGTCATGCTGTCGGCGGAATCCGCCGTTGGCGAGTACCCCGCCGAAGCTGTTGCCGCGATGGCACGCATCTGCCTGGGTGCCGAGAAACACCCTTCCACACACCAGTCAAAGCATCGCATTCACGAAGGGATGCAGCATGTGGATGAGGCGATTGCCCTGTCTGCGATGTACGCCGCCAATCACCTGGAAGGGGTGAAAGCCATCATCTGCATGACCGAGTCTGGCGCCACTCCGCGTCTGATGTCACGCATCAAATCCCCTCTGCCGATATTTGCCTTTTGCCGCAAAGAAGTCACCCAGCATCGCGTTTGCCTGTACAAAGGGGTTCACAGCGTCGCATTTGACGCCGACGAGCTGGAACACGCTCTGGTCAATCAGAAAGCCGTCGACGAGTTGCAGCGTCGCGGGGTGGTCAGTGAAGGTGACCGGGTCATCATCACCAAAGGCGACTATGTGAACGCACAGGGTGGCACCAACACGCTGAAGATTGTCAGGGTCGGGGCGGATATCCGCTAGACCTGACTGGCGGGACCGGCTATCAGGCTTTCTTCACGAATTCGGATTTCAGTTTCATCGGACCAAAACCGTCGATCCGGCAGTCGATGTCATGGTCTCCCTCCACCAGGCGAATATTCTTGACCTTGGTGCCTACCTTGACCACTAAAGAAGACCCTTTGACCTTGAGGTCCTTGATGACGGTCACATTGTCTCCGTCCTGTAGCGGGTTCCCGTTGGCATCAGTAATTGATGGTCCCTCGGCGCCAGCTGCAGCCGCGGCTTCTTCCCGGTTCCATTCATATCCACATTCCGGACAGACCAGCATCTCCCCATCCTCATAGACATAAGGGGATTTACACTGGGGGCACGGGGGTAGCTCGCTCATGACATACTATCCTTCAAGCAGGGTCAGACTTTTGCGGGCAATGTCAGTAATGCCCTGCCAGTCACCCTGCGCCATTTTATCCTTAGGCGTGAGCCAGGATCCACCCACTGCCGGCACAGCAGGTAGTGAAAGGTAGGCAGAGGCTTTTTCAGCCGTGATGCCACCCGTTGGCACAAACTTGAGCGCCGGAAAGGGTCCGGCAAAGGCTTTCAGTGCCGAGACACCGCCAGCCACTTCTGCCGGGAAAAACTTGAAGGCCCGATAGCCCTTTTGCATACCCTGCATGATTTCAGACAACGTTGCCACTCCGGGCAGCAGAGGTGCCTGGGCCTTGAGACCGTAGTCCAGCAATTCCGGGGTGGAACCGGGGGTGATGACAAACTGCGCCCCGGCCTCCTCAACTGCCCGGTAGTCCTCAACCGAGGCGATAGTACCTGCACCAACCCAGGCATCCGGCAGTGCAGCCCGAAGCTCGCGAATGGCGCCTAAGGCATGGGGCGTGCGCAGCGTGATTTCGAGTACTTTGATGCCCCCTTCATACAGGGCCCGGCCCAGGGGGAGGGCATGCTCAGGCCGCTCAATCGCGATAACCGGCACCAGCGGGCAGCTGCGAAGAACCGCTTCCAGTTGGACCTGCAGGTGGGAAGGGTAGGAATCCGACATAAGGCCTCCTCGTCAGGCGCTCCAGAAAATGGACAGACCGGGCCGGAAGAAAGCCCGGATGGGCATGGTCAGACGATCTTCAGCATGCTCGATGGCTTTCTTCAGGGTGTTCAGCTTGGCTTCCCCCTGCAATAGCAGATAGGTCGATGTGGCCTGATCCAGAACCGGCCAGGTCAGGGTGATTCGCGGGTGCGGAGCATCCAGCGGCGTAATGGCCGCACAGGTCACGCCTTTACCGGCATTCATTGCAGCCTCCAGACCGTCTGTTCCCGGGAACAGGGAAGCGGTGTGGCCATCATTCCCCATCCCCAGAACCAGCACATCGATGGGCCACTGGGCCTGCGCCAGCTCGGACTCACTCTGTTCCAGCCCCTCTTCCGGTGACGCTGCGGCATTTGCCAGAGGAATCCAGCGCGCGGCGGCCGCCAGCCCTTTCAACAGGTGCGCCTTAACCAACCGGGTATTGCTGTCGGCGTGTTCCTCCGGCACCCACCGCTCATCGGCCAGAGTCACATCGACACGAGACCAGTCGAGCTTCTTGTCTCTCAGCACTTCAAAAAAAGGAATTGGTGTACTGCCCCCACTTACCACTAGCAGGGCGCGGTCCTTCAGGGTCAGGGCTTCGCGTAGTTTTTCACTCACGTCTGCTGCCAGAGCATCTGCCAGCAGACGGGCACTGTCTCCCCGGGTCAGCGATATGCCGGCAGGCAGGTGCAACTCAGACATCTTCATACCAACTCCTTCCGTCACGCGTAATCATGGCGATTGAGGCGACAGGCCCCCAGCTGCCAGCCGGATAGCGTTTCGGCGGCACATTCATCGCTTCCCAACTTTCGATCAGGCGATCGATCCAGCGCCAGGCATACTCCACTTCATCCCGGCGCACAAAGAGGTACTGGTTACCATTCATGACCTCCCACAGCAGACGCTCATAGGCATCCGGCACCCGCTCTGCCTGGAAAGCCTCCGAAAAACTCAGTTGAAGCGGGCCCTGCCGCAGGCGCATGCCCTTGTCCAGACCCTGATCCTTGGTCAGTACCTGCAGGGAAATCCCTTCATCGGGTTGCAGGCGGATGATGAGCTTATTGTTGGCAATGTGCTTCTGGTCCGGGTCAAATATATAGTGCGGTGCCGGCTTGAAATGGATGATGATCTGCGAGTATTTCTGGGGCATACGCTTGCCCGTGCGGAGGTAGAAAGGCACCCCGGCCCAACGCCAGTTGGCCAGCTCGGCCTTGATCGCCACAAAGGTTTCTGTCGAACTGCCGGAAACCGCGCCTTCTTCGTCCAGATAACCTGGCACCTGCGCCCCTTCGATATTGCCGGCCGTATACTGGCCGCGAACCAGGTGGGTTTCCAGCAGATCACCGGTCAGAGGCTTGAGGGCTTTCAGCACCTTGACCTTTTCATCACGGATACTGTCCGCGCTGAGATCTGACGGAGGATCCATGGCGATCAGGCACAGCAGTTGCAGCAGGTGATTCTGCACCATGTCACGCAGCTGACCCGCCTGATCGAAATACCCCCAGCGCCCCTCGATTCCCACCGTCTCTGCCACAGTGATCTCCACGTGCGAGATGTATTTCTGGTTCCACTGGGTTGCGAAGAGGTTGTTGGCGAAGCGCAGCGCAATCAGGTTCTGAACCGTTTCTTTACCCAGGTAGTGGTCTATGCGGTACAGCTGACTTTCTGAGAAATAACGGGCGAGCCGATCATTGATCTGACAGGACGTCGCGAAGTTCTGGCCAATTGGTTTTTCCACCACAACGCGGGTGTTCTGCCCTACGGCACCACAGGTCGACAGGTGCTCTCCGATGGTGCCGTACAGGGAAGGCGGAGTCGCCATGTAGACAATCAGCGGAGCCTTGCGCCCATCCCGCCACTGGGTCAGTGACTGGTAGCCTTCGCAGGCCTTGAAATTCAGACAGGTGTATGTGAAGCGGCTGAAGAAGCGGCTCATCGCTTCTTCGTCCCAGTCTGCTTCCGCAATACGCGCCTTGAAGCGTTCGCGAATGCGTGCTTCAAAACCGGCCAGATCGGTTTTGTCTCTTGCCAGTGCCATGAGTCGGGTGTCGGCATGCAGCAGGGCGCTGCGCTCCAGCTGGTAAAGGGCAGGGAGCAGCTTGCGCTGCGCCAGATCCCCGAGCGCACCAAACAATGCAATATCGCAAGCTGTGGTCGCATGTGATTTCATAAGGCATCAGACTCAAGTCGTTATTGTTTAAAAATTATTGCCCTAAAAGGGCTATAATTCAATGAACACTCTGCCATATTTAAGTAATCTTACTTAAAAAATGACTCTTCTGTTCCTCAGGTAGTTAATTAACTACAATTGGGCAAGAACCCACTGCAATGCCCCAGGGCCAGATTCATGCCGCACTCCCACAACCTGCTGTCGCAGATCAAGCAGCGACTGGAGAATCTAAACAAATCCGAACGCAAAGTGGCAGATGTCATTCTACAGGACCCCAAAGCCGCCACCCGCTACAGCATAGCGGCCCTGGCACGGGCCTCCGATGTCAGTGAGCCGACCGTTAACCGCTTCTGCCGCAATTTTGCCACCAGCGGATTTCCCGATTTCAAGATCCAGCTGGCCCAATCACTTGCCAGTGGCACACCCTACGTCAATCAGAGTGTGGCACCAGACGACACGGCCCGCGAGTACGCAGACAAGATCATGCTCAGCACCATGGCCAGTATCGATCATGCCCGCAAGCACCTGGATCCTGATGCGATCGCCACAGCCGTGGATTATCTGATCCAGGCCAAGCAGATCGTTTTTCTGGGTTCCGGGGGTTCTGCACCAGTTGCCCAGGATGCCCAGCACAAGTTTTTCCGTTTCAACATTCCGGTGTCTGCCTACGACGATTACCTCATGCAGCGCATGGTGGCCGCTTCCGCCGTTACCGGCGATGTCTTTGTCGTTATCAGCTACACCGGGCGCACCCGGGAACTGGTGGAGGCCGCCAGGATTGCCCGTGAGAACGGGGCCACGGTCATTGCCATCACCGCACCGGACTCTCACCTCGCGCGAACCTGCACCACCAGTATCCAGATCTCCAGCCCCGAAGATACGGATATTTATATGCCCATGGCTTCGCGCATTATCCACCTCACGGTCATCGACATACTCGCCACCGGCGTGACGCTCAAACGGGGCCCGGACTTTCAGGCCCACCTCAAGAAGATCAAGGCCAGCCTCAGAGCCACACGCTATCCCATAGAAGAGGATGAGTCATCACCCCGCTGATTCAGCGGGGCAGGCCGGCGCTACGCCCTCTCTCCCCCCCCGTTTCTACCCCCCTATTTCCGCCCCTCTGGATGATGTCTTCATGACAAAGCTTTAACAAACTGCAAGAAAGCGATGAGAGGCAGCCTGAACTGCCATTGCTTGGATGAATAACAACAAAGATTTCAGCACAGAAAGGAAGACAAAAATGTTGAGAACCAGAAGGTTGGCCACTCAGATGGCCACCGCCCTATCTCTTACTACGCTCACTGCCGCGGCTTCTGCCGTAGAATTTCACGGCTATGCCCGCGCAGGCATCGGACAAAACGTTGATGGTGGCCAGCAGGTCTGTTACGGCACCGGGGGTGTGGCTGCCCATTACGTGGGTCGTCTGGGCGACGAGTGTGACATGTACGCCGAACTCAGCTTCTCCGATGAAGTGTTCGCGCAGGACGGCAAGTCTTTCAAGATATTTTCTACCATCGCTTACGGTACCTACGAGTCCGGTGGCTCGGTACAGTTCAATTCACAGGGTAACTCTTTCCAGGCCCAGAAAGATGATGATTCCGACAACCCCTTCGGTGGGGGGCGCCTGGCGGTTCGGGAAATCTATGCCACCGCCAGTGGTATTCTCGGGGACTCAACCCTTTGGATCGGTAAGCGATTCGGGCAGCGTAAAGACATCCACATCATGGACCTGTTCTATATCATGAACAGTGGCTACGGTGCAGGTTTTGACGGGTTGACAGTAGGCCCGGGCAAATTCTCGTTCCAGTGGACTCAATCTGCCTCTGACGAAGGCTTTGACAGCGGCCTGGACGGTGTCGATGGCACCAATGGCAGCTGGGAGCGTCTGAACAAGCTCGACTTCCGCTACAACTTGCCGGTCGCCACTGGGTCTGTCGATATGATCGCCATTATCGGGCAGCCTACCCTGACCGATGACCAGGAAGATGCCAATGCCTTCAACAAGACCGGCTATCTGCTGACCCTTGAGCATTCCATGCCGTTCATGGGCGGCTTCAACAAGTTTGCCGTTCAGTATGGCACCAACTCTCTGACCGATGGCGTTATTGGCAACTTCGGCGGTATCAACCACGCCTTCTGGTTTGCCAAGGACTTCACCAACGGCACCAATGAGAGTGCTTCTGCCTGGCGTATCCTCAACCACGGTGTTGCCAAGTTCGGTCAGAAAATTGAACTCGGCTATGCCATCACCTATGCCGAAAGTGACATCGACATTGATGACGCCAATGACCCCTGGAGAGACTACACCCGCTACAATGTGGTGCTTCGCCCAACCTATAAATGGGACAACTTCAACAAGACCCTGCTGGAACTGGGTTATGACGTGAACGAGCCCAATGATGACCTCGGCGATGTCGATGAAACGCTCACCAAGGTCACGCTCGCTCAGGCGGTTGGTGCCGGCCCTGGCTTCTTCGCCCGTCCAGAGCTGCGCCTCTTCGTCAGCTATTACGATGGTGAGAGAGCCAACCGCGATGCCAACCTGATGTTCGGCGCACAGATGGAAGCCTGGTGGTAAAACCCTTCTCTGCCTGAGCTGTGAACAGCCCCCGTTTCGACGGGGGCTTTTCTTTTGTAAACTGACCTTTTGCGAGTGTAATCCATCATGCCCTCAGTCAAGTTGACCGGCTCAGCCGTCACTCTCGCCGCTATTATTCTGGCAGGCTGTCAGTACCTGCCGCATGAAGTGGAAGTACCGGTTCAGGAACAGCCTCTGCAGACCATTGCCAAACCCGCTGAACTGCCCTTCAGTGACTTCCCGGGAGACGGGGAAACCCGCTGGTCCACAGAGAGCGGCGTACAGATGAGCTTTTCCGGGGGAAACAGCCCGGTTCTGGCTTATCGGATGCCGGCCCAGCCTACCCGTTTCAATCTGATTCTGACCAGTTTGGGTACCGAGAACACCATTTTCGCGCCAAGTGTGCGCTTGCTGGATGCGAACCATCAGGTCATGGCGGAATTCAGCCTCGATGATTTTGAGTATCTGCCGGCCCGTCTGATTTACCCGGATCGTTTACAGCTGAAAATCAATGACGTAGGCCGCTTCTACGGACACCACTATCTGATGGTTTTCAGCCCGCCGGAGCAACAGGCAGGAACAACGGCCTTCAGAGATCCCGCCGTCAGCTATGCGCTGGCTACCAACCGCGAACCACCTCCGGTAGAAGACATTCAGGCCCGCCATGTAACCCAGGGCCGCCTGCGTTTTGACTTGGCCTCTCTGGATCCTGTCGCTCCGGCCTCGGCTGCAACAAGCCCTGCCCATCAGGCTCAGCCTGAGTCTGTCGCAGAGCCGGTTCAGGAGGCAAACAGCCCTCAGCCGGTGAGTGAACAATTGGCGAGTGAGCAGCCCGCCGATCAGGAGACGCCCGCCATTGTGGAGAAGTTACAGGTACTGGATACCATCCGGGAGCATGTTGCGGCCGGTCGCATAGAGGAAGCGCTGGATCTGTCTGAAAAAGCCCAGGCCCAGGGTATCCCTGAAGCCCGTGCAGTGTTTGTCGAGGCCCTCAGATCACGTCCCTGAAACAAAGCGCCTCAGGGGGATAGCCTGGGGCTCTGGCCTCAACCAGCCGGTTCAACATAGATCTCCGGTATTTCGCCACTGTTGTCAAAATAGAATTCATAAATCGCCGTTTCTGGCGGCGTGAACTTGAAGTTCTCAAAAACAGATGAGCAATTGGCCTTGGAGCGCTTGCCAAATTCAACTACCTGATCGGCTTCCTGGCTGAGATAACCGCAGTTCGTTCCGCCCGTCCAGCCGGCATCGGCAAACTTGAATTCATAGGGCTGCCCGTCGGCCGTCAGTTCCACAGACGCCATGTACAGGTCTTCACCCACTGACTTGACCCTGTACTCATCCAGCGGATCCCACCAGGCAAAACTGCCCCGTACAAACATCACCTTGCTCAGATCCCGCTTGCCACTGGCTGTCGTATCGCCGCCACCGGTACTTGCGCAGCCGGTGATTCCAAGTGTGCCTGCCAGAGCGGCTGCCAGCATCCATTGGTTCTTTGTCATTGTTCTCTCCTGCGGTTTGATGCTCTTCGAGCTTTGTTCGATAATAATATTTTCAGGCATGTTTCGGAGAAATTTCATCCTCTCCGTTGCAGGCAGAGGGGGCGTAGCTGTCGGGCGTACGCCAGAACATTCAGGAGAGTCTCGATTGCCCATTAACAACGCGCAGATCTTGCTGGTGGAGGATAACAAGGCCCTGGCAGAAACCGTTGGTACCTTTCTGGAAAACGAAGGTTTTACACTGGACTACGCCGTAGATGGATTGACTGCGCTGCACTTGGGGACGGTCAACCGCTACGATGCTCTGATTCTGGATGTCGGCCTGCCTGGTATGGAAGGTTTCGAGATCTGCCGGCGTCTGAGACAGGATGCCGGAATCACCACACCTATCCTGATGCTCACTGCCCGTGACCAGTTACAGGACAAACTTACCGGCTTCGCCCAGGGCGCGGATGACTACCTGATCAAGCCCTTTGATCTGCCGGAACTGAGCGTTCGCCTGCAGGCCATGATCCGTCGCGAGCGCGGGGAGCTCGAGCACCGTGAGCTTAAAGTGGCAGATCTGACCCTTGATCTGAAAACCCTGGAAGTCAGTCGCAGCGGACAGCGCCTGAGGCTGACGCCCACAGGCCTGAAGATTTTGCGGATTCTGATGCGCGAAAGTCCCAAGGTGGTTTACCGTGAATCGCTGGAACGCGAACTCTGGGGGGATGAACCTCCCGACAGTGATACACTCCGTAGCCATCTGTACCAGTTGCGCAAGGCGATCGACAAACCCTTCGACCGGCAACTGATGTATACCCAGCAGGGCATCGGGTTCAGGCTGGCGGAGGACCCGGGTCAACCCGGATGAAGGTACCCTTGCCCGGTGCACTTTCCGCTTGCAACTGCCACCCGAAACGGTCGCAAAGACGCTTCACGATGGCCAGACCCAACCCGTAACCGCTGCTGCCACCACCGGCCCGATAGAAGGGCTGAAAGGCACGCTTCAGCTCATCCGGGGTCATTCCTGGCCCTGAATCCCGCACCTGCAGCCCTCCGACTCCCACACGGACTTCAACCGGTTGGCCCTGTCCGTGCTGCAGTGCATTCCGCAGAAGATTGGTCGCAATAATCTGGAACACCCGTTCCGGGGCCTGAGTCATCAAGTCGCCATCTTCCTGTATCGTCACCGGTACATCCGCGCAGCCCAGGGCTTCTTTCACCTGGGTCACAACCTGGGGCAGTATCGGATTGACCAGTACAGGTTCCGGGATCAATTCCAGGTTGTCTTCCCGGGCCAGGAACAGCAGTGTCTCGATCAGGCTCTCCATATCGCGGACAGTGGCCCGCATGCGATCCAGTACCCGGGCCTGGCGCGCGTCTGGATTCATCTGAGTCTGCAGAATGTCCAGTGAGCCTCGCATAACTGCCAGTGGGGTGCGTAACTCATGAGACGCATCCCGGGTGAAGGACTGCTCGCGTTCAACAAAGGCCTGGAGCCTCTCTGTATAGTGATTCAGTGCATCCACCAGAGCATCGATGTCAGCATCAATACCTCCGAATGGTGCCAGCTTCTCCGGAAGCTCCGTGCCATCACGAACACTCATGGTATCGACGATGCGGGCGAGCTGGGTAACCGGGGAGATCAGGCGCTGGGACTGCCGGAAAGTCAGCCAGGAGGCAATATAGATAAGAATCAGCACAACCGTGAGCGGTGCAATCCCGAAAAAGAAGGCGAGCCGCGAGACCTGTTCTTCCTTGAAAACCAGAAACAGGCGGTAACCCTGGTTTTCACTGACCAGAACCAACGGATGTTTGCCGTCCAGATTGACCCGGCCGTAGTAATCATCTGACAACGCATCAAGGCTGCGGGGCAATGCACCGCCACTGCCCGGCGTGCTCATGAAAGCATGCATGTTGGCGGTATTGGGCAAAGGGTAAGCCTGCTCTTCCTCCCAGAGAGTCCAGTAGTGGGAGGCTTCGCCCTGCAGGGCCTGATGCACCAGATAATCTTCCGCAATCATGTAGGCTGCATAGACACCCAGCATGGTGGCCACAGATACCAGGGTGGCCTGAACCGCAAAGACACGGATCAGACGGGATTGCAGCCCCCTTGAGGGCCGCTTTCCGCGCTGCTTATCCGGCGCCGGTTTCACCGCGTGAAGCGATAATGACAGACGAGCCATTCGTTACCGTCCCGGTAGCCGAACAGTTCGGCACAGGCCATAAAGAACATGCGCCAGCGCTGTATCCATAATTTGGCTTCCTCGTCACCATAAGTGCGTGCAAACACCGCTTCGACCATCTCGCGATTCTGATCCAGGTTGTCCAGCCAGGCTTCCGCTGTCTTTTCATAGTGCTGCCCGTTGACCGGCCACTCGGCTTCAATCTTCAGGTGATTCTGTACCTGACTGAAGGTATCTATGGAGGGCATCAGTCCACCCGTGAAGAAGTAACGACCCATCCAGTTCTTGTCACCATCTGTCTCGAAAGGATAGACGAGATCACGATGACAGAAGATGTGTACAAAAAGCTTTCCATCATCTGCCAGCCAGCTGCGGATGCGACCAAACAAGGCATCGTAGTTGCGTACATGCTCCAGCATTTCCACACTCACAATGCGGTCGAAAGGTTCATCGAAGCTCAACCGGTTGACATCACAGGTAATGACTTCGAGGTTATCAATGCCTCTCTGACGGGCACTTTCTTCTATAAACTCGCGCTGGCTGGCCGAGTTGCTGACCGCCGTGAAGCGACTGTTGGGGAAGCGCGGAGCAGCCCACAGACTGAAACTGCCCCAGCCGCAGCCGAGGTCCAGAACCCGCTGACCATCCTGAAGCTCGGCACGTTCTGCATAGACTTCCAGCATGGCCTGCTCGGCGTCATCCAGGGTTTGCGTGGCATCGTCCCACCAGCAGGCGCTGTATTTCAGGTGTCGCCCCAGGACAAAACGGTAAAAATCGGCAGGCACTTCATAGTGCTGCTCGTTGGCGGCATCCGTATCGACGGCGATGGGGCTGCTGCGAAGGTTCTCAAAGCGTTCCTGACGAAAGCCCTGCCCGGACTGCTGCAACAGATTTTTTTCATCCTTCAGGCGCTCTTCACAGAGGCGACGGATGCCAAAGCGAATCAGGGTATCAGGTACCCAACCTTTTTCTGCCCATTGAATCATGCTCATGTGTTTGGCCTCCAGGGAATAAACATTGAGGTTTCTTTCTGATATTGACGGTAGTCTTCACCCCGGCTGCGCAGAGCCTGCTTCTCGGTGTAGGGAATACCTGTCACGTAGTAAAGGAAAATGAAAACCAGCACCGGTGCCAGCCACAGCCACTGCCCGCCCGGTGTCGACCAGGCCAGAAGCGGATAGGCAAACCAGTGCAGCCATTCAAAGAAATAGTTGGGATGGCGTGAATAACGCCACAGACCTTCACGGCAGGTTTTGCCCTGCGTATCCTCGCGTGCCTTGAAGCGTGCAAGCTGACGATCCGCGAGATTCTCACCCGCCCAGGCAATGGCGACGATGGCCAGCCCCAGGACCAGGAAGGGTATCGGTGGTAGCTGTCCTTGGCTGAGCACCCAGGCTGGTAATGCAAACAACCACACCCAACTGGCCTGTATCAGATAAAAAATGGCGAATACCCAGGGCGCCCGTCGGCCTGCCCAGTCCCGCATGTGGGCATAACGCCCTTCCTCCGGGTGGCCGGCCACGCGACTCATCAGGTGCCACCCCAGACGGCCAAACCAGAGCAGATAGATCAGCCCGACGACCAGCCGGATTTGCGTGTCACCGCCACAGAACACCGCATAGGAGAGCCCCAGCAGGCCAGTACTGAAAGCCCACAGGACATCCACCCAGCCTGCATTCAGGCTGCGATTCTGGCGCCACCAGCCGAAGGTGAAAATCACCACTAAAGGAACGATCGGGATCCAGAGACTCATGAGCCCGGTAACCATTGTGCTCGGCGGTTTGCAGAACGTGTCAGCAGCATCTGCACGTTTGAGATCGCCCGCTCACGGAAACCTCCCTCGCAGTAACAGAGGTAAAATTCCCACATGCGGATGAAGCGCTCGTCAAAACCTTGCTCACGGATAGTATCCAGGGCCCGCAGGAAACGTTCGCGCCAGTCCCGCAGGGTCAGCGCGTAACTCTCCCCGATGTCTTCCAGGTTGAAGGTGCGCAGCCCGGTTTTTGCAGCCGAACTGGCCAACACGGTCGCGCAGGGAATAAAACTGCCCGGAAAGATGTAGCGTTTAATGAAATCGACTTCACGCAAGGCCCGCTCGTAGTGATTGTCATCGATGGTAATGGCCTGGATCAGGGCCATGCCGTCTGGCTTCAGCAGTCCGGCAATTTTTTCAAAATACTGATCGAGATATTGATGTCCGACGGCTTCCACCATCTCGATCGACACCACCTTGTCGAACTCACCTTCCAACTTACGATAGTCCTCAAGCAGCAGCGTAATGCGTCCCTGAAGCCCTGCAGCTTCCACCCGGGCCTTCGCCTCGTCATACTGTTCCTGGCTGATGGTCGTGGTGGTCACCCGACAGCCAAACCGCTCTGCCGCGTAGATAGCCATACCGCCCCACCCGGTACCAATTTCGAGCAGATGATCCTGCGGAGACAGATCCAGCTTCTGGCAGATACGCTCCAACTTGGTACTTGATGCCTCTTCCAGAGTCTCATCACCCCGGATGTAGATACCTGAACTGTACATCAGGCGGCTATCCAGGAACTGGCTGAAGAAGTCATTGCCCAGATCATAGTGCGCTGCAATGTTGCGCCGGGAGCCCGCTTCCGTGTTGCGATTCAGTGCATGCCAGACCCGGTTCGCACCGGACGCCAGGGAACTCAGCGGGCCATCCAGGCTCTCCATCTGGGCCCGGTTGGCCAGCATCAGGCGGATCAGGTTGACCAGATTACTGGTCTGCCAGTAGCCTGCCATATAGGCTTCCGCTGCACCGTTGGTGCCTCCGGTCAAAACCAGGGTATAAAACCGTTCGTCCCTGACCTGGATACTGGCACGGTAATGCACCTCTACCGGTTTGGCCCCGCAACGTTCAGGCTCACCAAAGTGGTAGCGTTGCTCCTGGTGATCCATCGTCAGGTCTTCGATGTCGAGCATACCAACTTCCAGTTTCTGGCAGATCCGGAACAGCATCTGGCGCGCCCAGTGATGGGCCATACTGGCGCCGGGTAACCGGGCGGCTGCCTTGCGGGCGCCGGGCTTCCGGGCGCCGGGCTGCCGGGCACCTTGAGTCAGGCGCTCACTCATAGCGTGTTGTTCCATTTTTCACCTCGTTGGGATGCTCGTAGAAAGGAATTTTCTTTAGCCACAGGCGCAGGGCCTGCCAGTAAATCCCGCCCACAACCCGTAAGGTCATGAACGGATAGCGCAACGGAACCCGCCAGGCTGAGGCATGGTTCAACGGTTTCTTGTCCAACCCCAGGCTGGCGTCAAACTGCAATGCCTGGTTGCGCCACAGGCGCATGTGAATCCATATCTGCTCACCACTGAAGCGGAAACGCCATTGGTAGCGCAGATCCATCGGCATGAAGGGTGACACATGAAATACCTTGTCAAACTCAAACTGCCAGCTTTCCTCGTGTGCTGCCTGAGGCGCCACCTCGTGGACATAACAATGACGTTCATCCCAGGGCGTGTTGTTAATCTCGGAAAGAATCGCTATCACGCCGCCATCTGCCCGGTAACAGACGTAGAATGTCACCGGATTGAAAGTCAGCCCCCAGTTGCGCAAATTGGTCAGCACACAGATACGCTCTGGTATCTCACGGATTCCATGCTGCTTCAGTCGTTGCTGAACGGCTTCTTTCAGTGGCAGGGACTCCGGTCCCAAATAATCCTTGCGCCGGAACTGTACCAGGTTGAAGCGTCTGGAAGACCAGAACGGCAGGGTATCCAGGTCGGACAGCTCATCCAGATCAATCCAGCTCATATAAACCGGATAGGCAAATGCATGCGCTTTCGGCTGGTAGCGACGATGCCGCACCGTGCCGGGGCAGATACGACTATGCTGCAACATCTTGCAGCGCCTCCAGACCCTGGACGACCGCGAGCGCACTGCGTACGCCATCCTCATGGAAACCCCAGCCCCAGTATGCCCCACAAAAATGACTGTGATTGGCCCCGCTGATCTCAGCCCAGCGGGACTGGGCGATCAGCGTGTCCCGTGTGTAAACCGGGTGCTCATAGTTTCGGGTCAAGAACACCTTTTCCGGATCGATATGCGGCTCGGAATTGAGGCTGACGATCAAAGGCGTTTTCACCGGAATACCCTGAAGCAGATTCATCCAGTAGCTGACCGAGCAGCGTTCGGCACCTGCCAGGGGAATTCGGGCATTCCAGCTGGCCCAGGCGGCCTTTGGTCCAGGCATCAAGCGCTCATCACAATGCAGCGTCACACTGTTGGGTTGATAGGCGATCGCACCGAGAACCGATCGCTCTGCCTCTGTCGGCTGCTTGAGCAGGGCAAGTGCCTGATCGCTGTGACAAGCAAATATCACCTGATCAAAACGTTGAGCTTCCTGGCCCTGGACCCGGATAGTCACACCGCTGGCATTCCGGCTGACACTTTCAACCGGGCTGGACAGGTGGACAGTCGCATTGACTCGCCCCAGCAGTGCTTTGACATACTCGCTGGATCCGCCGGTAACCGTTCGCCACTGGGGACGTCCGTTGACTTGTAACATGCGGTGATTGGCCATAAAACTGACGAAATAGCGGGCCGGAAACTGTTCAATGATTTCTGCTGCGCCCGACCAGAGCGCGCAGGCCATCGGAATGATGTGGTCGTTGACGAAAATCTCGCTGTAGCCGTTCGTCCGCAAGTAGTCTCCGAGGGTCTGCTCGTTGTCGGTTGACTCCAGCAAGGCGGGCGCCTCGCGGTAGAAGCGGTTGATATCCCACAGCATCCGGTAGAAACGCGGGCTGACCAGATTGCGCCGTTGCGCAAACAGGCGATTCAAGCCGGTTGCGCCGTAGGCAAGCCCGTTGAGTTCGTTGGTCACACTGAAGCTCATATCGGTGTCGTGCCAGCGCACGCCGAGTGACTGTAACATCTGCGTGAAATTCGGATAGTTATGTTCATTGAATACGATGAACCCGGTATCCACGTTAACCGATCGGCCTTCGATCGTCAGCGTGTGGGTGTCGGTATGACCACCCGCATAATCGTTCGCCTCGAACAGGGTCAGGTCATGCTGATCCTGCAGATGGTAGGCGCAGGTCAGGCCGGAGATACCGGCACCAATAATCGCTATCTTCATTGACGGGCCCCCTTCGGACTCCGGTTTTCCCCAGATCTCCCGGAGAAAGCATACTTTTTACCCTCTGGCACCGGCTTCAAATCCCAGACCAGACCCAGCTTTTCCATGGTCTTCAGCAGGTAGTAGCTGATATCCACTTCCCACCAGAAGAAACCCTGCCGGGCGCTGCCCGCATGATGGTGATGGTTGTTGTGCCAGCCTTCCCCCAGTGTGATCAGCGCCAGAAACCAGTTATTCCTGCTGTCATCACGGGTCTCGTAACGCCGGCTGCCGAAACGGTGTGCCAGTGAATTGATGCACAGGGTCGCGTGTATCAACACCACAGTGGAAATAAAGTAACCCCAGATCAACATTTGCCAGCCGCTGGTACCGAGTTCCGGCCAGACGGCATTCAGCAGGCTGCCAAGGCCGAACAGGGCGCTTGCATAGAGAATTGCTACGACGATATCAAAGCGGTCTATCCAGACGAGTTCCGGGTACCGGGCGAAATCCCGGATCAGATGCTGTGGGGTTTCAAATGCTCGGTTACCCAGAAACCAGCCGCAATGGCTGCGCCAGAACCCTTCACGGGGGGAGTGCAGATCTTCGGGAGTGTCGGAATGTCTGTGGTGGTGACGGTGATGGCCCGCCCACCATAATGGCCCTCTCTGGGTTGCGGCGGCTCCAAATACCGCGAAGATACCCTGAACCCAGCGGCTGGTCTTGAAGCTCTTGTGGGCGAAATAGCGGTGATAAAAAGCCGTGATGGCAAACATTCTGATCACATA
Organism: Gammaproteobacteria bacterium; assembly: GCA_030427465.1. Taxonomy (GTDB): domain Bacteria; phylum Pseudomonadota; class Gammaproteobacteria; order Pseudomonadales; family Oleiphilaceae; genus JADJWY01. Next base: position 19,903 of record JAUIAZ010000024.1, read on the forward strand.
GGACAAAACCGCTACGACAACAGCCACCGGGCTGACGCCGACCCAGAAAGCGGCAAGACAGACCAGATGCAGACCGATGAAAGGCCAGACCCTCTGCCAGTTGGGGCTGTCATCGGTCAGGTCGAGAGTTCGGGCTCTCTGTTCATTGTCAAACAACAGGGAAGCCCATCGGGTTAAGGTGTGCATGCTGTAACCTGCTTGGCGAAGGCTAAATTCTTATCCAACACCATATGAGAGGATTTGTGAACAGAGTGTGAAGAATCCTAACCCCGTTCTTCACAGGCTTTTCACACATCTCGCACTATCTTGTTCGAAATGCTATCAGCAAGGGCCGCCTGAAATGACCACCTGGATTAAAACTGCCACCGTCCTCTTATCCAGTATGCTGGCTGCCTGCACCCAAAAGGTGCAGGATCAGCCTTACGCTGAGTATCTGAACCAGGTTCCTGGCGCAAGTTTCAACAATCCTGAGGAGTCGGAGCGCCTCGAGCCCTTTCTGGACATGTTTACCCAACTAAGCCCGGAAAGCGTGGACGCCCACATCAGCCGGGTATATGCGGAAAAACTCTACTTTAACGACACCTTCCATGTGTTCCGCGACCGGGACACCCTGAAAAACTACTTTATGGATCTCACGAAAACCGCACAGACCGATGTCAGGGCGCTCGATTATGCCGAAGCAGGAGACCAGATCTGGCTACGCTGGAAAATGCGCACCCAGTTTAAAGTCCTGTGGAAAGATGTCGATGTCACCAGTATCGGTATGACTCACATGATCTTTGATACCAACAACCAGATCGTTGTTCATCAGGACTACTGGGATGGGGTCGAAGGTTTCTACGCTCACCTCCCTGTACTCGGGGGAATGGTGCGTTTCGTCCGCTCCGGGCTGGGCGGTGACTCCTGATAACAGGGGGCCGATACGGAGACAAACCTATGAATCCGGCAATCCGAAATATTTTTTTGTGCCTTCTGCTGTGGCCACTGAGCCAGAGTCATGCACAGGCCTACTCTTCTCCTCATCTCGAGCAACTGGAAGCATGTGGGCAGGGTGATCTCAAGGCATTTGGTCTGTTCACCGTGGGCGAGGGCACACTGTTCAGACAGGACTGCGGGCAGCCTTGGGATATCAGTCAGAAGGAAGCCAGAGGCATGACCTTCCGGTACGAGCGGGAAGTACCCGCACATGCCTTTGCTGAAAGCGCAGAGTATTATCTGAAACGTAATGGCGTTAGTATTGGTGAACCGATCCGTAAGTTTCACCAGGCCTACCAGGCTATCGACTCAGGCGACACCTACGCCATTCTCTATGCACCAGACAAAGGTCTGCGACTGCAACTGAATGGAGAGGATCTGGCCACGCTGGAAGATGACACGTTGGCCAGGCAGTACTTTTCTATCTGGCTGGGGGATCGTCCCTTCGATGAGGACCTGAAAGCTGAGCTTCTCGGGGAGCCGGCTGATAGCTTCTGGTGATCGTTTCCGGCGAATCGAACGTATAATAATTAAGCAACCCAAGACATTGTGTTTCCAGACAGGTCAGCATCATATGGGAATCACCGTATTCAAAGACAACGCAGACAGCTCCCGCACCTATTTGCGGATCACCCGGGCCATCAACGGTAAGGAACAGCAGCGCTACGTGCGTGTCAACGGCTCCTCGAAAGCCGCCATGCAAAAAGCCATGGCGGAGGCCAAGAAGATTGATCAGCGACTGCAGGAGTGGCAGAAAGCGGTTCGCCAGCTGATGGCAATTAATGGGGAATCACTCGTGCACGAAGACGGGACCATTGTCGGGCTGCAGTTGCAGAAAAGGAACCGGGACGGGCGCAAACCCGCTACGGAATTCAAGATCCGAGTAAAAATCCACGACAAGCCTCCGATTTTTAAGTCAGTTTCGGTTGATCGCTACGGCTTTGAAGAAGCTTTTGCGCGATCGGTCGCGCGGATCTGCGAGCTCAGGGATCTCGGAACTGACTCAGAGGCCTACCAGCGGATGCTGGGCTGCATTGACGCCTATCGCGAAAAATATGAAGCCCAGGAAGACGAGTCCGGCTTGCCGATGCGTCTTGTCGGCAAGGTTTCACAGTGGCTCAGACGTTAGAAAGACGCGCCTTGAGCTTGACGTCCTTGCGCGCCCAGACAGCTTCCATCCACACCTTGAACTCAGTGCGGAATTCCGCGTCTTCGGGATCCTTTCCTCTCAGGGACTCGGGAATGGCGATGGTTTCCACTTCCAGATGAATCTCCGGCACCTTGCCGGTCATGAACTCCCATAAACCAGGGCGGCCACCAGGGTAGTGGATGGTACAGTCCAGCATGGTTGGCAGGTAATCGCCCATGACACCCAGTACGAAGCCGGTGCCGCCCAGGCGAGGTTTGAGCAGATTTTCATAAGGACTTTCCTGGCGGGCATGCTTGGCTGGCGTGAAGCGTGTTCCCTCGATGAAATTCATCACGCTCACAGGTGTGGTGCGGAATTTTTCACAGGCCTTACGGGTCGTTTCCAGATCCTTGCCCTTGAGTTCCGGCCGTTTCTTCAGCTCTTCTGCACTGTGCCGCTTCATGAACGGGAAATCCAGCGCCCACCAGGCCAGACCGATTACCGGTACCCAGATCAACTCTTGCTTGATGAAAAACTTCAGAAACGGAATCCGCCCGGTCAGTGCATGCTGAAGCGTAAATATATCCACCCAGCTCTGGTGGTTGCAGGTCACCAGATACCAACCCTCGTGTTTGAGATTGTCTGTACCGGTGATGTGGAACCGGGTCGGCAGAAAAACCCGCATCCACAGGCTGTTACAGTAGACCCAGGCTTCCGAGATCTTGATGATGACCCGGGTACAGAGTTTCTGCCATGGGGGAATCGGGATCAGCTTGAGTATTCCGGGTATATAAAGCAGAAAGCACCAGAACACTGTATTAACAGCCAGAACGGTGGAAGTCAGTATGCCTCGAAGCGTATCCATAAAGCGTATCTCATCAACTCATTTAAAACTGCGGGTTTCTCCGATTCCCAGCACATGCCGGCGTGTATCCGAAGCGGTGTCCAGGAAACGGGCCCGGGGTTCCCAGAAAGGTTCTGTGGTAAGTCGGATGGTGCCCCAGTGCATACCCACCAGATGTTTTGCCTGCAGATCCTCTCCAATTTTTACGGCCTCTTCCGGTGTGGCATGAACGGCTGCAAAAACGGATGGGGGGCCATAGGCACCAATGGGGACCAGAGCGAGGTCATAAGGGCCGGTCAGCTCACCGATGCGGCGAAACTCCGGCCCGTACCCTGTATCACCGGCAAAGAAAACGCGCCCTTCCGGACCTTCAATAGCGAAACTTGCCCACAGCGTCTGATCGGTATCCCAGAGACTGCGTCCGGAAAAGTGATAAGCTGGCAGGGCCGTGAACTTCAGCCCCTCGATTTCCAGCTGCTGATACCAGTCCAGCTCCACGATGTCTGAAAACCCAAGACGCCGGAACAGGGGTTTGAGCCCCAATGTGGTAACCACCCGAACCTCGGCTTTATTTACGATCGCCCTCAGGGTGTCCTCACAAAGATGATCATAGTGATTGTGGGAAACCACCAGATAGTCGACCGACAGGTCAGTCACCGCCAACGGCGAAGGCACCAGGCGCTTGGGTCCCATACGCCGCATCGGAGAAGCCCGGCTCCCAAGGAAAG
>JAUIAZ010000302.1 GCA_030427465.1 Gammaproteobacteria bacterium
CATCCCGCCGAATGACTTGCCAGACTGCATTCATGCGCGCAACTCATCGAGGTTGATCCGGGTGTCCAGCAAGCTCGTTGGAATCGGATGATGGGTCGTCAACAGGATAGCGCCACCGACCGAGCGCTGGTCAGATAACCAGCCCTCAAGCTCGGACACGCCTGCCCGGTCGATGGCAGTAAAGGCCTCATCCAGAACCCAGAGCGTCGCCTGGCTGACAAATAGCCGAGCCAGGGCTGCACGTCGCTGCTGTCCTGCAGACAGCTGATGACAAGGCACGGTCTCGTAGCCTTTCAACCCCACCTTGTGAAGGGCCTTCTTCTGCAGGGACTCAGGGGCCTCACCATGAAGCTTGCACCAGAAAGCCAGGTTTTCCCTGGGTGTCAGTGACAATTTGATACCGGTCCGGTGACCCAGAAAAAGGAGCTGCTCAGCAAAACCAACAGGCTGCTGCTCCCTGGATACTCCCTTCCAGAGCACTTGCCCCTCCTGAACCCAGTAAAGGCCAGCCAGCATCCGCAGCAGAGTCGTTTTCCCGGCGCCGTTGCGACCCTCGATCTGCACCAGCTCACCTTCCCGAACCGCAAAGCTGAGACCACGGAACAACCAGCGATCATCACGCTCACAGCCCAGCTCGCGGGCCTCAAGTAAAGCGTCTGTCATCGATGTGGCTGATCCATAGGTAGGGTAGTTTCCTGCTAACAGGGTTCGGATAGTAACGTAGTTGAAACCGGGACGCATCTGAGAGGCCCTGCCTTCCCTCATAAAAAACCCGGCCAGGTGGCCGGGTTTTTTCAGTCAGACAGAGCGGTTTACTTCTGCGCTGCCTTGCGTTCCTTGGCTGCCGCAATAACGGCTTCTGCAACGTTCTGCGGACAAGGCATGTAATGCGCGAATTCCATCGAGAACTGGCCACGACCGGAGGTCATGGTACGCAGGTGACCAATGTAACCGAACATTTCACCCAGAGGCACTTCGGCCTTGATGCGAACACCGGTAACACCCACTTCCTGGTCCTTGATCATGCCTCGACGACGGTTCAGGTCACCGATAACGTCACCGACGTGATCTTCGGGCGTGAACACATCCACCTTCATGATCGGCTCCATCAGTTGAGGGCCGGCCTTCGGCATGGACTGACGGTAGGCACCTTTGGCCGCAATCTCGAACGCAATTGCGGAGGAGTCAACGGCGTGGTAGGCACCATCAAACAGCTCAACTTCAACGTCCAGCACTTGGAAACCTGCCAGAGGACCTTCCGCCATCATGCTCTTGAAGCCTTTCTCAATGGCGGGGAAGAATTCCTTGGGAACGTTACCACCGACAACGGAGGAGACGAACTTGTAACCAGAGCCAGTTTCGCCCGGCTTGATGCGATAATCGATCTTACCGTACTGACCGGAACCACCCGACTGCTTCTTGTGCGTGTAGGAGTCTTCGATCGCCTTGGTGATGGTTTCACGGTAGGCGACCTGTGGCTCACCCACTTCCAGCTCAACGCCGTAGGTCCGCTTGAGGATATCAACCTTGATGTCCAGGTGCAGCTCACCCATCCCCTTCAGGATGGTTTCACCGGTTTCCTGATCCGTTTCAACCTGGAAGGAGGGATCTTCCGCGATCATTTTGCCCAGCGCGATACCCATCTTCTCAGTACCGCCCTTGTCTTTCGGCGCTACCGCGATAGAGATAACGGGATCCGGGAATACCATCGGTTCCAGGGTACAAGGGTGGTTCGGGTCACACAGGGTGTGGCCGGTCTGTACATTTTTCATGCCAACGATGGCCAGGATGTCACCCGCCTGCGCTTTGGACAGTTCATTACGGTCATCCGCATGCATTTCAACCATACGACCCACGCGCTCGGTCTTGCCGGTAAAAGAGTTCAGAATGGTCTGACCCTTTTCAAGCTTACCGGAGTAGATACGCACGAAAGTCAGCGCACCGAAACGGTCATCCATGATCTTGAATGCCAGGGCGCGCAGCGGCTCGTCAACACTGACAGTGGCCACTTCGCCGGTTTCATTGCCTTCTTCGTCGGTCAGAGGCTGCGGTACCACTTCAGTCGGGCTCGGCAGGTAATCAACCACACCATCCAGAACCAGCTGCATGCCCTTATTCTTGAACGAGGAGCCACAGAAGGTCGGGAAGAAGTCCAGGTTGATGGTGCCTTTACGGATACAGGCCTTGATCTGCTCCATGGTCGGCTCTTCGCCTTCCATGTAGGCCATCATCAGGTCATCGTCCTGCTCAACCGCTGTTTCGACCAGCTGCTGGTGATACAGCTCGACATCGTCAACCATGTCTTCAGGAACGTCTTTGATCTCGTAGTTCTCTGGCTGACCGGTTTCGTCCCAGACCCAGGCCTTCTTGGTCAGAACATCAACCACGCCGACAAACTGGTCTTCACGACCGATCGGCAGAGTCATAACCAGCGGGTTGGCACCCAGAACTTTTTTGACCTGATCCACAACGCGGTAGAAATCAGCACCCAGACGGTCCAGTTTGTTGACATAGATAATCCGGGCAACCTCGGATTCGTTGGCATAACGCCAGTTGGTTTCTGACTGCGGCTCAACCCCGCCAGAACCACAGAAAACCCCGACACCACCATCCAGAACTTTCAGGGAGCGATAAACCTCAACGGTGAAGTCAACGTGCCCTGGCGTATCGATGATGTTGAATCGATGATCTTTCCAGAAACAGGTGGTGGCAGCAGACTGGATGGTGATACCACGCTCCTTTTCCTGATCCATGAAGTCAGTAGTGGCTGCGCCATCGTGAACCTCACCGGTTTTGTGAATTTTACCGGTAAGTTTGAGTATACGTTCTGTGGTGGTGGTCTTGCCCGCATCAACGTGGGCGAAGATACCGATGTTTCTGTATTTGGATAGATCAGCCATTTCGATTCTCTACAGGTCGGGATCAAAAAAGTGCGGCGGATTATACAGGAAAGGTAGACCAAAGGAGAACCAGTTACTGAGAAATTGGGTGAATAATTGTGCATAAGCGTGAACCAGAGCCCTTGCAGGCGCTATATTGAAAGAAAATACGGGAGCATCAGAGCTTTGGAAATCAGGCCGGGTAGTGGAACCCTCTCCGCAGGCGCCAGTGAAATCCGCAGTCCGGAAGGGGTTCTGCTGAAGCAGCTGGCAAGCCAGCTGGGCAATCCTGTGGCCGCACAGATTCTGGATGTCCGCAGTGCCGCTACCGCGACTCAGACCCTGCCGCCAGGCAGCCTTCCGGGCGGCGGACAAAACCTGCTGTCAGTACTGGTTGCACTCAAGGGCCTGCAGCAGCCACTCTCGCTTCTAATGCAGGCTCCGGCTGACCAGAACCCCCTGCAGACAGGGCAGATGCTTAACCTGCGCATTCTGCCCGGCAAAGGCTTCGAGATTCTCACCGATGGCCGCAGCCAGCCGTCAACCGGCAGTAATCTGCACCTGAGCGCCATCCTGGCCCGCTCACTGGCCGCCCTGATGAATACTCAGACGCCGCTGGCAACGCCCCTGAATGAAATACGCCAGATTCTGGCGACGCTGGCCCCCTCCCGCGGCACCGTGCCTCTGCAACAGGCACTGGCAGAGAGTCTCGTCACCCCGAAGGATAGCAACAATATCAGCCCGCTCAGAACCGCCATCACTCAGCAGACAGACAGTCTGGAAAGGCGCCTGCTCGACGCCGCAGCACAATTGCGATCAGCACAGGCAAACGCAATGCAAAACCGTTCTGGCGATCCTGCTGCGGTCTTTCGACAGCTGCTGGAAGCCGCCATCCGGCAGAGACCTCAGGCAGCAGGCAAGATTCCGTCAGCGACACAGGCCAGAATCACGCCTGCCGCGCCGGCATTAGATGCAGGCCAACAACGCCCCCCTGGCACCGTGCCTGACCCGGTTCGCGACATCAAGGGAGCCGCCCTCCTCGGGCTGCTTGAGCAACTCTCGGTCAGTTCCGCATCCGCGAAGAAGGAACCCGCCGATCCTCAATGGCGTGGACTCCTCGAGCAACTGTCCAGAGAGCTGCCACAGCTGCTGAATCCAATGGACTTCCCTTACCAGATGACACCCGCCCGGAAAAACCGGGAGGCCGGGGCATCCGCACTGGACAACCTGTTGAAAGCACTGGCGCAGATTGTCACGCGCACACACTTCAACCAGCTCAATGCATTGCAACAAAGTCTTCCGGCGGCCGGCACCGACAACAATGCTCTTCAGGTCTGGCTGGCAGAAGTGCCCATTGCCGGCAAAAAGCTGGAAACCGTACAGACCCGGATTGAAAAGGAAGTACCGCGAGAAACCGGGCAGGAGCCTGAACACAAGGTCCGGTGGCGTATCGTGCTGGCCTTCGACTTCGAGGAACTCGGGCCGCTGCAGGCTCGCATGAACTTCCAGGCGGGCTCGGTGTCAGCCTCACTCTGGGCCGAAAAACCTGAGCTGTTGCAGACCCTTAACGCCACCCTGCCTACGTTGAGAGAGGGGCTTCGCAAGTGGGG
>JAUIAZ010000303.1 GCA_030427465.1 Gammaproteobacteria bacterium
GTGGTGAGGTGGGAAAAACCAACCCCCCGGTGAAAAGCCCAGTCCACCATCGCGCTGGCCATGGTGCCAGACTGTCCGATGAAGGCAATTTTGCCCGGCTTGGCCCCCATGTGAAGATACGTGGCATTGAATCCGTTGTGCGGGGCGAGTACACCAATGGTCTCTGGCCCAAGAATGCGGACCCCCTGCTCTCTCGCCACTTCCTCGACGGAGCACATCAGGGGGCGGCCGCTCTTGCTGTGGGTACGCGAAAGCCCTCCCGTCAGAATCATGGCGGTGCGGACCCGGTGTTTACCCAATTCCCTGACCAGGGAGGGTATTGACTCGGGTGGCGTACAGATGATGGCCAGATCCGGAATAAACTTCAGCCGGTCAACCCGCCGCACACAGGGAATACCGTGCACCTCTTCATAACTGTTCGCATTTACCACGGCCAGACGGCCGCTGTAATCACCGGCAAGCAGGTTACGCAGAACGATTCCGCCAAGACTGTCACTGCGTTCGGAAGCGCCGGCAATCACGACCGATTTCGGATTGAAAAGCGCTTCCAGGTGCCGCGTACCCATATCACACATTCCTCAAGCTGGGACTCTCAGGTAAACTATCGGAAAGCGTAGTCCTGGACAATGATAAATATGACAAAGACCGCTCTGCTATATCACGAAGACTGTATCCTGCATAACATGGGCGAAGGTCATCCGGAGTCTCCCGGCAGACTTGAGTCTGTGATGACGCATTTGCAGGCCTGTGGCCTGTTACAGGATCTGGATCAGGTTACCCCGGAAGAAGCAACCCGCGACCAGATCCAGCGGGTTCACCCCGCGGCTCATGTCGACAGCATTTTTCAGCGTTCGCCTGCCAGTGGCTTTACCCAACTGGACCCGGATACCGTGATGATGCCCCTGACTCTCCGGGCCGCCATGCTGGCAGCCGGTGCTGGCGTGCAGGCGGTGGATATGGTGCTCTCGGGGCAGGCCGACACCGCTTTCTGTGCCACACGTCCCCCCGGCCACCATGCGGAACGCATGCGCTCCATGGGCTTTTGTGTTTTCAACAATGTGGCCATCGCCGCCCGCCATGCCCTGACCTTCCACGGTCTGGAACGCGTTGCCATTGTTGATTTCGATGTACACCAGGGCAATGGCACCATTGATGCCTTTATGGACGATCCCAGGGTACTGGTTTGCTCAAGTTTCGAAGCCCCGCTGTATCCCTTCAGTCATTTCGATACCGACCGCCCGAATATTGTGAATACGCCCATGGAAGCGCATACCAATGGCACCCAGTTTCGGCGACGCACCGAGTTTGACTGGCTGCACCGCCTGCAGGACCACAAACCGCAACTGATTCTGATTTCGGCCGGTTTTGATGCGCACAAGGCCGACCCGCTGGCTCATGTAGAGCTGGAAGAAAGGGATTTTCGCTGGATCACCCGGATGCTGATGGATGTGGCGCGAGTATGCAGTCGCGGCAGGGTAGTGTCGGTGCTGGAAGGAGGTTATAACCTCAAGGCGCTCGCCAGAAGCGTGGAGATGCACCTTGAGGGGCTGACCGGCAACTAGACCGAGGCAGCAAGCCGGTCAGTCTGAACACGGCCGGGTGTCAGACCAGTCCGGCTTCCACCACTTCGCCACGAATGCCTTCCCAACCGCTTTTGATTTCCTTCAGCAAACCGGCAACTTCATCCAGTATTTCCACACTGTTGTGGCGGTTCGCATCAAACAGCCGACGCTCGATGTATTCGTAAAGCGCATCAAGCCGGACGGCAAGATCCCCCCCCTGTTCCTTGTCGAGGAACTCCCGGAGGCCGCCCACAATTTCAACCGCTTTGCCGATCAGGCGATTTTTGCCTTCAAAATTATTAACACGGATCTGTCCCTTGGCCATGGTGATACGCTCCAGCGCGCCGTCAAACAACAGCTGGACCAGGCGATGACGATCTGCATCGACAATGCTCGTGTGACGATTGACACTTTGGTACTGATGTAAAGCATTCATAGGTTCTACCTCGGTTAACTACTGCTTATTCCTTGTTGCCCGGATTCAGGGCGGCGAGCTGTGTGCCCAGGAAATTCTCAATATTCTTGAACTGCGAAACCAGAATATCGGCTGCCGTAAACTGGCGGGAGAGTCTCTCTGTCAGGCTGGTAATACGACGTTCCAGTGCGAAGCGTTCCTCTCCGATGTTGCTGAGCTCCGCATTCAAACGGCTTTCGAAGCTGGTCAGCAAGCCTTCAAAGCCAATGAAATTAGTGGTTGCCTTGATCATCTGATCGGCAACCCCCTCAATATAGGATACTTTCCCCCGATCCCCTGTCGCCGTACCGGTGACTTCAACCACGATCCCCGTTGAGTCATCTTCAGAGGCTGCGCTCAGTTGTCGACCTGAGCCGGTGGCTTCTTTTCCGTTGATGGTACCGGCCACATCCAGACCGGCAGTGCCGCCACCCAGATCAAAGCCCAGCTCAGCAGCGGTATTGGTACCCACACTGAGGAACTCAACAGCGGAAGCGCTACCATACTTGGTGGAGGTGAACACCAGTTGATTACTGGCATCCAGAGAAACCCTGACAGCCGCACCGGCAGCCGAAAGATTACCATCCGCATCCAGTTGTGACTGGATCTCCGTCACCAGGTCTTCACGTGTGTAGGTGTCTGCATCCAGAGTAATTGTGCCAGACGCAATCCCATTCACCCGAAGGCTGAAGGTATTGTTGTCTGCATCCACATCTACCGTGGCGCCAAGTGCGACGTTACCGGTGTAGGCACCTTGGGTCGCCGCCTGAGTGATGTTGATATCGTAGGCGCCCACCTTGGTGTTGGCGCCAGCCTTCAGGAAGGTCACCTGACTGTCCGTGGTCCGCCCCTGATCCGCAAACAGCGCGGTCACATCGTCCGGATACTTGTTGAGGCGATCCGTGAAGCGGGAGCTGTCAAAAGACAGCAGGCCGGTATCCTTGTCGGTCGATATCCCGATATCTGCGAGACTGCGAACATTGGCATTTTCCAGACCACGAACCATCCCGTAGATAACGCCACGAGCCTGCTGAGCAATGTTTCTTACAGCCGCCTCTCCAAGAAAGATACCCGCTTCACCTGTGGAAGGGTCAAACTTGGTCGTTTCTGCAATGATTTCCTGCAAGGCGTTGTACTTGTCCACCAGTTCCTGAACACGCTCGGTCACCGTTTCAGTGTCACGGGTGATCTTGACCGTTGCTGCGGTGGTAGTCTCTTCGGTGAACTCGAAGGTAACGCCCTTGACGAGGTCATCGACGGTGTTGCTCTCACGCGTAATATCGACACCATTAACCTTGATGGCCAGATCAGAAGCCGGCACCACTTCGGTCAGAGCCAGGGCACCGTTTGTCAGCTGGGACAAGCCGCTGTCATCGGCACTGTTGCCATCACTGTCAGTGACTGACAGCGAGACGGCATTGCTCAGACCGGCTTCTTTTGCGGTGAGTACCAACTGATAACCGCTACCGGTAAACAACACAGAGGCCGATGCGCCGAGGTTCGCCTGGCCGTTGATGGCATTGGCAATACCTTCCAGCGTGTTATTGGTGCCGTCTATGGTGATGTTTTTGGCCACGCCGCCTACTGAGATACTGAGCGTACCAGTACCCAGTGCAGTCGTATCCTTGTCCGCATATACTCCACTGGCGAGACTGTTGGCCGCCGCCAGCTTATCAACCTGAATGCTGTACTGCCCGGTCGAGGCCTTTTCTGTGGCCGTTCCGGAAATACCGGCATTGCTGGAGGTTACGGTATTCGACTTCACGGCGTCCGGATTGCCCAAGAGGCGAGAAGTCAGTCGAAGATCGGATATGGCATTCTTGAGACGAGACACCTCGGAGAGCTGTGCCCCCAGGCCTTCTTCCTCAGCGTCGAGACGCTTTTCGGTCGGCTCGCGCTCTGCTTGCGCCAGCTGCTCGATCAAATCCGAGGTCAGAACCCCTGATCCGATACCGATTGAAGAAATATTCGCCATTTTGACGAGCCTCGCCGTTAATTACCTTACTAGTATTATCGGCAAGAAGGGGCAAACCTTTGCCCCTTTATTGTAACGAAGCGTAATTACTTGCCGAACCCGGCGTCTGAACAGGCAAAAACCTAGGCTTTTGCGTTGAACAGACTCACTGGTTCTTCGTTTTGCAAGTTGCGCGCCAACTTCAGCGCCACCTCATCGGGTATCTGACGCACCACTTCCTGGGTACTGCGATCCAGTACGGTGATGATGGTCTTTCCCGAAGTATCGTCCAGTTCGAACTGAAGGTCACGCTGCACCGATTGAACGTAATCGTTCAGTCGGGTCACCGCTTCCCTGAGCTCGGCCTCCTGGGCATCAGCCTGCTGCTGCACCTGCGCCGCTTGCGGCGTGGGTTCAGTAACCTTGACCGGTGCCCCTTCTGCAGGACTGGTCGTTACCGATGAAGGTGTACTGGCCGATGACGCACTTCCCGCAACAGAGCCACCCGGAGCATT
>JAUIAZ010000304.1 GCA_030427465.1 Gammaproteobacteria bacterium
GCCATCGGTGGTGCTGCTGCGGTGCAGGAAGTCATAGTTGTACAGGGTCTGGCCCAGCGTGAAGTTACGCTCGGCACTGTTGGCACCATAAGCGATGATGCGCGCATCTTCCTGGGTCACATTGGCCGGCACCACCCAGGCTTCGATGGTGTATTCACCGGTCGCTGTGATCAGGTCGTGCAGTTTCTCGCTGTCGCGCGTCAGGGCCTGGGCCTTGCCATCGCGGATATTGATGCCCCAGCCGCCGATCCACTCGACATCGCCCGACAGATTGAGGTTCATGGCGGGCGCAACGCCACTGGTGTCGTAGGCAATGTTCCCGGAACCGGTCTTGAACTCGTACAGGGCGATTACGTTGTCCTGGAATCGTCCGCCGGTATTGGCAACCACACCATCGGTCAGGGCCAGCGCGCGGCTGATCACCAGATCGTCATCCACCGCAATGGGGTCGATGTTGGCCGCCAGTTGTTCGATGGCCGTCTGTACTTCGTCGGCATTGTCGTCACAGTTGTCCCAGCAATTGTGGAAATCGCTGCGCAGGCGGTTCACCAGACGCGAGTTTTCCGGGTTGCTGAGATCCATGCGCGATTGGGCAGCAACATAGGCGACATCGACATCGGCACTGGCCAGTACCGGGTTCTGAATGCCTTCAATATGACAGTCCGCACAGTAGGTGGTCATCAGCGGGTAGACCGTGGTTGAGAACAGGGCGCTGCTTTCCGGGAATACACGTGACTCACCTGGTTCTTTATCGACCGGAGCCTGCAGCACGATCTTGGTCGCGTTGCCTGTCGCACCACCGGCCCACAATTCAATGTAGCGGGTCATGGTATCGGCACAGGCGGAATCGCTCTGCAACCAGCAGTTATGGCCGCTGCCCACTTTGGAAACAATGGACGACTCAGAGGGGCTGTTCAGATTGACCACGGTATTGGCCTGGGCATAAGCCAGGTTGATGTCGTCATCTCTCACAAAAGTGGGTGACTGACCGCCGGCTCCGTGACAGGCGCCGCAGGTATTCTGATCGGCCAGATTGTCCCAGAAGTTCAGCTTGAACTGCTGAACATCCGCATTCGCCGGGGGGGGGCCATCATAGTTTCCGGTTGCAATAGTGCGGGTAGTGTTCGGCAGTTCGGTGACCGAGGTGCCCCCGCCCCCGCCACAGGCGCTGAGGATAGCGGCTGACAGGCCAACAAGACTCAGACGGGAGATCTTCAGTATCAAGGCGTTCATGATCAGTCTCCCATGCAGTATGCGGCGGATTCAGCGAAAACCACTTTCATCTGATAAACGCTGGCTTCAAACAAAGCAGTCATGGTGTCGATCTGCGCGCGATCTGCCGCATCGACCGGGTCGCGCAGACAGACATTGCGGAAAACTTTTTGCACCTGGCACTGCGCAAACGCTTCAGAGTGGGCGAGCTCCTGCCCCATGGACTTTGCCCCGCTTCCGCTGCCGGGCAGGGCCGGATCCCAGCCCAGGGTCGAATTCTGACCCACCCGCCAGTAGTTGTCCCAACGGTCATCCGGCGTAACGTAGCCATATTCGAAGTTGGTTGAGTTGATGTGATACTTGCCCTGGACGCGGGTTCCCGTATCGGGGTCGGTCATGCCGACCGTGTTGTAGATCATGCGGCCAACCAGACCATCCGGGTCGGCGTTCATGTCATATTCGAATTCATAGTAGGCAAAGGCCTGTGCCAGCGGATCCATGCCGCTGTGGCAGCTCACGCAGTTGTTCAGGAAAACCCGGCTGTCACCACCCGGACTGCGGGATACGTCCTGACGGATGCGGTCGGGTGGTCGAGTGGTGTCCGCTACCTGCTCAAGGTCACGGCAAAGATGGTTCATTAAGGTGAATCGCAGCATGGCACGGTTTGTGCCGCCGCTGAAAAAGGCCTGAGCTGCCGCACGTGTGGTCATAACTCCAGCGGTCGCATCTGAAGGCAGGCCATTCACAGAAGACTGGCTTCGCGAGACCAGAGCGGTCTGCAACGACTCTGTGCCCGCTTCCAAAGCCTCATAGTGAGCATTATTGTCGGCGGCATAGGCCGGCAGGCCAGATGTGTTGCCGGTGTATATCACGTCACCATACAGAACTTTGCGGAAATCAATATCATCCCGAATCAGTCCGATAACCGTGGCACTGTAGTCATTCAGATCGACAAAGACGGACTGGGCTTCATTGGTCCAGGGTGCCGCGAAGTTCTTGAGCGTCACATCATAGAAGGCGGGATTTTCCATCGCGGTATAAGCTGCCTGGTTGGGGAACCCGGCAGCAATGTCCGCTGCCATGTCATCCAGAACCGCGGCAGATGGGGGAACACCGGCGATGCGGTCGTGCATACGCTTGGCTTGTTCACGTACTCCGGCGCTTACCGTGCTGCTGACCATGAGGGAAATCAGGGCTGCACTGACCAGGCGGGTGCCGGTTCGGCCTGACTTTGACTTGTTGGAAATGCTCATTTCACTGACCTCTTTACCCCGCATTCGATGGAGGGGGGCTTTGTTGTCAGTAAGTGTAGTTGAAGCCAGTGCCGAAAAATTGAGCACTTCCGCACAGGGTTACAGAGCGTTACCTGTACAGGCTGGAACCTTGCCAATAACCCGCCATACTGTGTACTCAGAAGCGTGGCTAAGTCATTCACAGGACAGCAATATGCGCAGCGACACTGCAAAAAAAGCCCATCAGGCCATTACATTTTTTTACAATTTATACAGTAGCCTCAGAAAGCCGCTTTCCTTGCCAGCGATGCTTTCTGTACTGATGATATCCGGATGTGGTGGCGGCCTGGGCAGTTCCGACGAACAGGAGGCGGATCCGGTGGTTCAGGATCTGGCGGTGGTTTACGTCAAGAGGCCGCTTCTGTTTGATGATAACGGTAACCCGGAAGAGCTGGATGTGCGCCGTCCCGCTGAGTTCCGGCCGGGCGCGGTGCTTTATATCAAGGATCGTGCAACCGCATCAGCCAGTGAGCGGGACATCAGTTCACAGGCTTTCGCTGGCGCGGAGTTTCTGAACGACGAAGGCCAGCTGCTTTATGACGTCAAGGATCTGTCGGTTTCTACCGACGGCGAAGAGCTGGTGTTTGCCATGCGTGCGCCTGAGATCGAGGATGCGGATGAAGACGAGCAACCGACCTGGAATATCTGGATTTATGAAGTGGAGAGCGAGTCTCTGCGGCGTGTGATCACCTCCGACACCCGGGCTGAAGTTGGCGACGACATCGCGCCCCATTTCCTCTCAGACGGCCGCATTGCTTTCTCTTCCACGCGCCAGCATACCGCCCGCACCATTTTGCTGGATGAAAACAAGCAGGCGTTTTCCGGTCTGGATGAAGACCGTCGGGAAGAAGCCTTTACCCTGCATGTCATGGAAGCGGATGGCAGTGGCATAGAACAGATCACCTTTAACCAGAGTCACGACCTCGACCCGATTCAGACCCGGGACGGAAAAATTGTGTTCAGCCGCTGGGATAATGCGGGCGGTACCCAGGAAGGCATCCATCTGTATCGTGTCAACCCGGATGGCAGTGAGCTGGAACTGCTGTATGGCCGGCACTCCCATGACACCGGGCCGGAGGGCAGTACCATTCAGTATCTGAAGCCTCAGGAAAGTGAATCAGGGGCTCTGCTGGTACAACTAAAAGCTTTTGTTACGGATCAGGATGCCGGGGTTCCCACACTGATTGACGTCAATTCCTTTATTGAAAACGACATCTCCATTGATGGCAGTTCCGGTACCGCCCAGTCAGACCTGATTACCAACCTGGAAACCGATGGCAGTCCGTCCGTGGAGGGGCTTTATGACGAAATCTTCCCGCTGTACGACGGTACCAACCGATATCTGATCAGCTGGAGTATCTGCCGGCTCCTGCTGCAAAGTGAAGTTGATGCCGTGGGACGGGACCAGGCTACCATCGAGCGTTGTACTCAGGCACGGATCGACAGCGGTAACTATATCGCCGCCGATCCGATCTATGGTCTCTGGGTTTGGGATGTGGGGTCGAACTCGCGTCTGCCGCTGGTGACGCCGGTGGAGGGGGTGCAATACGATGAGGCTGTGATCATGGTCAGTCGGCCATCGGCTGATTTCATTCGTCCGGTGGCTCCCACAGGTGAACTGGATATCCTCGCAGACCAGGGCTACGGCGTGCTGGACATCCGCAGCGTCTACGATTTTGACGGGGTGGATACTACCCCTGCCGGTATTTCCGCCATGCGTGATCCAGTGCAGACGTCCCCCGATCAACGCCCCGCGCGTTTTGTACGTATCGAAAAAGCCGTGGCAATTCCGGATGATACCGTGCGTGACATCGCCAACACCGCCTACGGGCGGAGTACGCAACAGCTGATGCGTGAAGTGCTTGGCTATTCCATGGTCGAGCCGGATGGCTCGGTGAGGGTGGCGGTGCCGGCACAGGTTCCGCTGGCCATCAGTGTGCTGGATGAAAACGGACGAAGGGTCGGAGG
>JAUIAZ010000305.1 GCA_030427465.1 Gammaproteobacteria bacterium
GCGGGTGCCCGATGGCGATCGCGGTGCCTTGCTGACGTGCGATTCTGATGAGGCGCCGGAACTGGGTGTGAATATTCCGGTAGCTGATAATGTGGTCCAGGAACACGTCTCTGGCCAGGCTCGGGATCTGTTGTCTTTTGGCCTCCTGATAGGCAACGGAGCGTGCACTGGTTCGGCTGTCGACAAAATACAGTGGATACTGGCGGATTTCAGCCATCAGGACCTGCATGCTTCTACGATCTTCGGTCAACAGACTGCCCATGTGGTTATTGACCCCGCTGACATAGGGGATTGAGCGAATAGCGTCTCTCAGTGTCGTGGTCAGTGCCTGCGCTGACATGCTGCGGGTCAGGCCCATCGCGCCCAGAGCCAGGTTGCGCTGGTTTTCCATGGGGGCGTGAAGCATGACCTCTTTGCCATGCTGGTGTGCCAGCAGGGCATGCTCGGTGGTATAGCGTCTGCCCGGCAGAAACGCCAGAGTGAGTGGTGCCGGCAGGTTAATGGCCTGCAGGCCTGGTTCGCGCTGGTTACCCATGTCATCGATGATGACGGCAATGGTGGGTCTCTGTATTTCCGGCGAAAGGGCTTCGGACCCGGACCTGGCGTGGCTGGGCCCGGCCAACCAGGCCAGGCTCAGAAAACACAGAACAACTCGAATCAGTAGTAATTGCAGACGTCAGTCTCCTGTTGCCCGGGCATTGAGTACCGTCAACCCTTTCAGCAGGTTATAGGCCTCGCGCAGCTGGAAGTCGGTATTCAGAAGCGCTTCGGTATCACTGACAGAGTCTCCGCCCTGGCTCCCGTCTTCGTTTTCATCATTGCCATTGCTCAGGTGCCCGCTCAGATCCGCCTCTTTGAACGCTGGCTGACCATTGATTTCTGTCAGACGCGCACGCTTGACCAGCACATCCGGCTCTATGCCCAACGCCTGAATGGAGCGACCATTCGGCGTGTAGTAGCGTGCGGTGGTGAGCTTGAGACCGTAGGACTCATCCAGAGGCAGCACGGTTTGTACGCTGCCCTTACCGAAGCTGTCCTCACCCATGATCAGGGCACGGCCCTGGTCCTGAAGCGCGCCGGCGAGGATCTCGGAGGCAGAGGCTGATCCGGCATTGATCAGGACAATGACTGGTGCGCCTTCAAGAATGTCTCCCGGTGTCGCGGTAAATCGCAGACGGGAACTCTTGATACGGCCTTCGGTGTAGACAATCATGCCTTCATCCAGCAAGGCATCGCTGACATCGACCGCTGCCTGCAGGACGCCACCTGGGTTGTTGCGCAAGTCGATGACGATGCCTTTGACATCGCCGTCGCTGGCCTTGTTCAGTTTTTCAATGGCACGCTGGAAGTCGCGGCCGGTCTGAGCCTGAAACTGGGTGATGCGTACGTAGCCCAGACCGGGGCCCAGCAGGCGATGCTTGACGCTGGTCACGCGAATGATGTCGCGCTTCACCACGAATTCCAGAGGCGCATCTTCACCCTGACGGATAATGGTCAGGCGAATCGGCGTGCCAGGTGCACCACGCATGGCGCCCACGGCTTCGCTGAGGGACATGCCCTTGACCGAGGTATCGTCCAGCTTGACGATAATATCGCCGGCTTCGATACCGGCGAGGTCAGCCGGGGTGTCGTCGATGGGGGCGATGACTTTGACAAAACCGTCTTCCATGCCGACTTCAATACCCAGGCCGCCGAATTCCCCTGACGTGTTTTCCTGAAGTTCATCGAACGCTTCCGGTTCCAGGTAGGCGCTGTGTGGATCGAGCCCCGAGAGCATGCCGCGAATCGCGTTGTTCAGCAGAGTGGTGTCATCGATTTCTTCCACGTAGGCCCGCTTGATGCGGTCAAAGACTTCTACGAACTTGCGCAGGTCGTCCAGGGGCAGGCCTTTAAGTTCTTCGGTGGCCGCCTCACTCATGACGGTGTCGGCTGTCTCAGCACTTGCGGGCGCCGTCTCGGGCTCCTGGGCGTTGGCCAGCGGGAAGGTCAGACCCAGTGTCAGAGACCAGGGCAACAGATGTCGGGACAGGGAAAACGTCATGAAGGTTCCTTAGCTCTTTTTTCTGAGCCATTTGAGGGGATTATCCGGTTTCCCCTGATGGCGTATCTCAAAGTATAGACCGGGTTTCTGCTGGCCACCGCTATCGCCGGAAAGTGCAATAACGTCGCCCTGGTTGACCCAGTCGCCGGGTTCTTTCAACAGTGCCTGATTGAAGCCATAGATGCTCATATAATCATCACTGTGATCAATAATCAGCAGCATACCAAAGCCAGCCAGTGGACTGGCAAATATTACACGACCGTGATGTATGGCACGTACCGGCTGATTCAGGGCAGACTCGATAATGATACCGGTAGAGGTCAGATCGGTCGCAAAGCGCCCTCCGAAGCGCTGACCAATGCGCCCCTGTGTGGGCCACGGCAGACGGGATTTCAGGCTGCGGAAGGGTTTGGCATTGTCATCCAGGCTGAGTTCAGCCAGGGCTTTTTCCAATTCTTTCAGCAATTTTTCCAGCTCTGCCTGCGAGGCTCTCTTACGTTTGAGGCTGCCCTGATCCTGGTTCAGCTGGCGGTCCAGCTGGGCCAGTGTCTGCTGCCGTTTATTGCGCTCACTTTGTAAGGCGGCCCGGGCCTGTTCGGTCTTGCGCTGATTGTTGCCCAACTGCTGGTTCTTGGACTCTACCAGTTTTTGCAGCTCTTCAAGTTTGCGCACGCTGTCCCGATAATCATGGATGGCTTCGCTGCGCGCCTGGTTCAGGTGTTCGTAATAGCTCAGCATACGCTGAAGCTGCAGGGGGTCCTGG
Source organism: Gammaproteobacteria bacterium (assembly GCA_030427465.1). GTDB lineage: Bacteria > Pseudomonadota > Gammaproteobacteria > Pseudomonadales > Oleiphilaceae > JADJWY01. The sequence goes on from JAUIAZ010000305.1 coordinate 2,805, forward strand.
GCATTCAGTAAAAGCTTGATGCCTTGTTCCCGGCCCATGCTGAAAGAGGAGCGCACCTGATCGGCCAGCAGCCCCTGTTGCTGTTTCAGAGCCTTGCGCTCAGTCACTTCCTCCTGGGCCAGCTCCTGCAGACGCTGATTCAGCTGTTGGCGTTCCTGGTCCAGCTCCAGAAGGGCGATGGCTTGCCGGTTGATACGCAGCTCAACCTGCTGCAGGGCTTTCTCTTCCCGGCTTTTGCGCGACTGTCCGTCGGTGATTTTTTTTTCCAGAGCGCGGATATCGCGCTTGAGCTGTTCCAGCCGGGCCTGCTGTGCTGCCTGCTCATTTGCAGACAGCGAACACCAGGGCAGGGCGCAGGCAAGGCAGAGCAGGCCGGCGACCAGACAGCTTCGTAGTCCGGGCTTAAGCATCAGGCATTCTTGGCCAGATTTCTCCCGGTCATTTCTGCAGGCTGCTCCAGTTCCATCAGGTTCAGCAGCGTGGGGGCAATGTCACTCAGGCTGCCGCCCTCCTGCAGGCTGATCGTTTTCTGGCCGAAATACACCAGCGGCACAGGGCCGGTGGTGTGCTGGGTGTGGGCTTCGCCATTTTCATCCAGCATGTTTTCCGCATTGCCGTGATCGGCTGTGATCAGGCACTGACCACCGTTCCTTTCCAGTGCCGCCGTGACGCGCTGCAGGCAGACATCCAGCGTTTCGGCCGCTTTGACCGCCGCTTCAAAAACTCCGGTATGGCCAACCATGTCGCCATTGGCGTAGTTCACCACGATAAAGTCGTACTTGCCCTGTTCGACGGCCTCGACCAGCTTGTCAGTGACCTCAGGCGCACTCATTTCAGGCTTGAGGTCATAGGTGGGAACATCTGGTGAGGGAATCAGGATGCGGGTTTCCCCTTGATATTCCTTTTCGACCCCGCCGCTGAAGAAGAAGGTCACGTGCGCATACTTCTCGGTTTCGGCAATTCTCAACTGGGTCTTGTTGAGGGATTGCAGGTATTCACCCAACCCGTTGCGAATGGTTTCGGGCGGATACGCGCAGGCGGTATCAAAGTCAGCGGAGTATTCAGTCAGCATGACAAAGTCAGACAATACCGGACGTTGCTTGCGCTCGAAGCCGTCGAAGGTGTCATCAATAAAGACCTGAGTGAGCTCGCGCGCCCGGTCGGCCCGGAAATTCATGAACAGGACGGTGTCGCCATCCCTGACCTGGCCACCCTCACCGTCGACCCAGGTCGGCTCGACAAATTCGTCGTTCTCGTCGCGCTCGTAGGCGGCTTTCAGGCCTTCGATGGCGGACGCTGCATGGTACTCAGCTTCGCCTTCCGTGATCAGCCGGTAGGCTTTCTCGACGCGATTCCAGCGATTGTCGCGGTCCATGGCAAAGTAACGGCCGACGATGGATGCGATGCGGCCCACACCGAGTTCACGCAGGGCGGCATCGGCTTTTTCGATGGATGCAGCGGCGCTGCGGGGAGGGGTGTCGCGTCCGTCCAGGAAAGCATGAATGAAGACCTGGCTTGCGCCGCGACCGGCCGCTGCGCGACAGGCGGCGATCAGGTGGTCCTCATGGCTGTGTACGCCGCCCGGTGACAACAGGCCGAAGATATGCACGGCCCCGCCGGCCTCTACCGCTTTGTCGACTGCGGCGGCCAC
>JAUIAZ010000306.1 GCA_030427465.1 Gammaproteobacteria bacterium
CCAACACCCAACGCCACCGATGCGACCTTGTGTGTCGCCAGAGCCAGCACAAAGGGTAGCCCCAGAAAAAGCAGAGCCGGCAGCTGCAGCAATCCGGCACCGCCACCGGCAAGTGCCGACAGGCCATTTGCAAACAAGGCAATAACGAATAACATAACGAGAAAGAGGAAGCTTTCCATATCATCTTCTACAGTTAAATTAATCACCTGAGGAAAACAGTGGGCGAATGCCAGGCCATAATTCCCCTTTGACACAGCTCACCCGGACCAGCCTTCTGTGCTTCTGTCTGGCCTTTACCTCCGTTGAAACCAACGCCCAGGCCACACTCTACTATCGCTACAAGGACGGACAGGGGCAGACTGTCCTGAGCAATATCCTGCCACCGGACGCTGTGGGGCGAGGATATCAGGTTGTCGACCGCTTCGGACAGGTTATTGAAGAGGTCGCGCCTGCGCTGACCCCGGAACAGATTGCCGAGCGAGACCGGCGGCTGGCCGAAGAAGCGCGGCGCAAGGAAGCCGCAAGACTGCAGGCCGAGCAGGATGCCGCACTACTGCGCCAGTATCCGACTCCCGATGATGCCATCAGAGCGCGCGACCGGCGGCTCGCCGAAATCGAAGCCCTCATCATTTTCAAATCAAACAGCATCCAGTCGCTAGAGAAAAAGATCGGGGAGCAGGAAGCCTCAGCAGCCAACTTTGAAAAAACCGGTCGCGCCGTGCCCCAGGTAGTTCTGGATAACATTGTTCGTGACCGGGCGCGTCGCGACGAACTCGCTGCTGAAGTGGCCGTACACATCGAAGACAAGGCATCCGTAGAAGCAGAGTTCAACGGCTACATTCAGCGGCTCAACGAGATAATCTCCCGGAAAGACACGCCCTGATCGCAGCAGTCACAAGAGTCAGATACAAAAGTCAGATACAAAAAAAGGGGCCAAAGCCCCTTTCTTTTTGCCACTCGGGCAGAATCAGCTGGCAGCTTCTTCTACTTTCTTGGCAGCAGCAGAAGCTGCTTTGGTTGTGCGCTTGGCAGCAGCCTGAGTCTTCTTGGCAGCTGTGTTGGCAGCCTTCTCAACCGGTGCTTCGTCTTTTTCGATCTTGGAAATCAGGTCAGCGGTGAAATCGCTGACTTTCTTGTTGAATGTACGAACCGCATCGTACATGGTGTCGATGACTTCGTCATGCTTTTCACGGATGCTCTTGACGGAATAGCCTTTGGCTTCTTCTTCCAGCTTCAGGGCATAGTCGAAAGGCTTGGATGCCAGGGCAACGTGCTGCTCTTCAACAGTCTTGATGCCTTTCTCAATGGCTTCCTGAATTTGTGCATGATAGCTCTTGAGCTTGCTCATGGATAATCTCCTTGGGTTGGTTTATCAGTTTCGGGACGAACAAAGCGATTAGCAGTTAATTAACGCGCTGCCATCCACTTCAACTTTCCACTGACACTCACACTAACCCCAAAAATTAGAGTATTCATACTATGTCGTTGAACCGGGTCTCAAACGAACGCAGGTAGCGCAGTCGCTCTTCAAACTCACGCGGATCCTTGTAGGCATCCCCGGCACGGGCACTCGACTGGTATCCGCCCAGGTGCCAGGTTCGCAGCCGTGACAACCAGAATCTCAGGCACCCCATACGCAGTGCCGCGACCAGATATTGCCGCTCGGCCGGCAACAGAGGTCTCAGCTTCTGGTAGCCCTTGAGCAGTGCTTTCGCTCTGGACAAATCGTAAGCCCCAGCCTCCGTTGTCCAGTCATTCAGGCAGATGGCCAGATCAATCAGCCAGCAGTCTTCACAGGCATGGTAAAAATCAATGATCCCGGCAAGGTGATTGTCGGCAAACAAGGCATTATCAATAAAAAGATCAAAATGCCCCCAGCCACCAGGCAGATCAGACCAAGGAACCAACAGGGCCTGCTGCAACTCCCTGTCCAGTAAGGCCCATTGTTCGGGCGCCAGGTGCGGGCTGACTTCCGCGGCCACCCGGTTCAGCCATTCCGCATCGCGGTGCGGTTTTCGGTGAACCGCCAGACTGGCGGCCGACTCATGCATGCCTGCAAGGGCGCCTCCGATTTCCAGGCAATGATCCGCGGTGACATTTTCCAGGCTGCCGCCCGGCACCCTGGGCACAAGAATGACCGGACGATCACGATAAAACAGAAGCCCCTCTGAGCACGGGTTCGCCGGTCCGGGAACCGGTAAACCAGCATCGGCCCAGTGCCGTTGCACCGCGATCAGATCGGGAAGCTCGGGAATATCTGCCCCTTCAACCAGCGTCAGGACATATTGCTGAATCCCGCCCCGCCAGTGAAAATCGACGAAATAATTGGTGTTTTCGATGCCGCCCTCAATACCCCGCGCCATTTGCAGACGGGCCTGCGGAAAATGAGCCTGGATCAGCGTTTCGATTTCAGGCTCAGACAGCTCTGTATAGACAGCCATGCACTACCACTCGAACAGCTTCCAGCGCGGCGCCACGATTTTTGAGGAGTCTGAACGGATGAAAGCATCATCCTCGGAAGGGACCAGGTAGTAGGGTGGCCCCACCTTGGGCACAATCTTGACCTCTACCAGTTCCCCATTGATACGGTACTCATAACGCGTCTCCTGCTCGCCATAACGGATCTTGATATCCGCCTCGGAAGGCGCTGTGCCTTCCGCGCTTTCTTGCGCCCACGCCGCAGAGACTGCCATCATCAGGGCAAACGCCCCTACCCTGCACCATTTCATGGATCACCCCTTTTCTTGAGTCCTGTTTCAGTGTCGCTTATTCTGGTGGGCCAAGTACAGCCTGCATCGACTTTTCATGAATACGCTTGCCTCTAAACCACCGGTCGTCCTGGTGGACGGATCTTCCTACCTTTTCCGCGCCTATCATGCACTTCCACCGCTGACCAACAGCGAGGGCATGCCGACCGGCGCGGTCAAAGGCGTGACGAATATGCTGCGAAGCCTGCAGAAGGAATATCCGGACAGCGTGGTCGTTGTCGTCTTTGATGCCAAAGGCAAAAACTTCCGGCATGAGATGTACCCCGAATACAAGGCCAACCGGCCGCCGATGCCGGAGGATCTGGCCGTACAGATCGCGCCGCTGCATGACTTGGTCGAAGCCATGGGACTACCCATGCTGGTGATTGAAGGAGCCGAGGCTGACGATGTCATCGGCACGCTCAGCCATCAAGCCGAGGGATTGAATCAGCCAACGGTCATATCGACCGGCGACAAGGACATGGCCCAGCTGGTCAACCCGCACGTCACGCTGATCAATACCATGACCAGTACCTCCATGGATGAAGCCGGTGTGGTGGAAAAGTTCGGCGTACGACCGGAGCAGATCACCGACTATCTGGCACTGATCGGCGATACGGTCGACAACATTCCCGGCGTTCCCAAGTGCGGCCCGAAAACCGCCAGCAAGTGGCTGGATGCGTATGGCTCGCTGGAAAACCTCATGCAGAAGGCCGATGAAATCAAAGGCAAAATCGGAGAAAACCTGCGCGAAAGCCTTTCCTTCCTGCCGCTGTCCAAAGACTTGGCAACCATTCGCTGTGATATCGAACTACCGCAGCCTCTGGGAGAAATCCGGCACCGTGAGCCAGACCAGGAAAAACTGACTGCCCTGCTCACTCAGCTCGAGTTCCGCGGCTGGCTGAAAGAGCTTCAATCCAGTCCGTCAGCAGAGGAAAGTGACCAGGAAGCGCCCCCTGCCTCCGACATCCGGCGGGAAGACTATGAGCTCGTCACGAACACTTCGCAGCTGCAAAAAGTTGTGGAGACGGCCGCTTCCGCCAGGGTACTTGCCTTCGACACCGAAACCACCGGCCTCAATTACCGACAGGCTGAACTGGTTGGCATTTCGCTGGCGGTGGACAGTGGTCACGCCTGGTATATCCCCGTAGCGCACGACCCGATGATCGCGGCTGAACAGCTTGATAGGGAGACCGTTCTGAAGGCAGTGGGGCCGCTGCTGGAAAACCCGGACACACGCAAGGTGGCACAGAATCTCAAGTACGATGCCCATATCCTGGCCAAGTACGGCATTGAACCGCAAAACTGTGACGACACCATGTTGCTGTCCTATGTGCTCAACCCGACCGCGCATCGTCACGACATGGATACCCTGAGTGAAACCTACCTGAACCATACGCCGGTTGCGTTTACGGACATTGCCGGCAAGAAGGGTCCCAAACAGCTGACCTTTGATCAGGTTCCGCTGGCCCAGGCTTGTGAATACGCCGCAGAGGATGCAGATGTCACCTGGCGACTGCATGCCATCCTGAGCGACCGGCTGAGTCAGGAAAAAGGTATTCGAAATCTGTACGAAACCATTGAACGCCCACTGGTCAGTGTACTGACCCGCATGGAAAATGCCGGAGCGCGAGTGGACGAGAATATTCTCAGGATACAGAGCCAGGAACTGGCTGAGCG
>JAUIAZ010000307.1 GCA_030427465.1 Gammaproteobacteria bacterium
GATGTTTTTACCCGGAATTCGCTTGCTCCCGCCTCTCGCCGGTATAACCACCACTGAACTCATGACAATAACAACCTTATAAACGACCTTCTAATGGCTGACACACAAACGGTTTTTCTTAAACATCGAATTGTTGATGAGGATAACGACCACCTCCTCATTGAGTTTTACCGCAAGGCACTGGCGATTACGGAGCACCTGATACTTTGGAAATCCAGTGACCTGCTTGATGCACTGCCCGAAATGCCTGTCGGTGAGGTTTGCCTTCAGGCCTTTGAGCCAGAGGAAACTGGGGCTCTTCCCTGCCCTCAAACACACCGTGTGCCTGTTCTTTCCTTGCAGAATCCGGAAAGTTTCAGAGTAGGACAGATAGTAGAAGACCCAACCAGAAACCTGATTGGTCGTGTGATCAAGACCGATGATGCGTGGGTAACCATAGAGCCTTTCATCACCTGGATTCGGGGAAAGCGGGTTCGCATTGAGTCTGAACTGCTGAAGCGACGACCTGCATCGGAGGGCGAGATTGGAGCCTGCACCCAGATAGTTTCCCTGCATCCTATCCAAGATGCCCATTAACAATCTCTGCCACACGTTCAACCTGCTTACGGGGCAACCCGGGGAATAGCGGCAGGGACAAACATCGACTGGCGTAGTTCTCTGCTTGGGGTAGCTCAATTCTTCCAAGCCGCTTTTCGTAATAAAGCTGCCGGTGTACAGGTGGGTAATGTACTGCGGTGCCGAACCCCTCTGCTCTGAGTGCCTGAAACAAAGAATCCCTTTGTGACGCTTCCGCGCAGCGAATGGCATACAGATGCCAGGCATGGTCCGTATCCAGCGGTGGCAGCGCCAGACCAGGGGCCTCAAGGGCCTCAGCATACCAGTGTGCCCGCTTCTTGCGTGCCTCCACAAAATGATCGAGCCGGCTCAGCTGGCTGCGACCCAGCGCCGCATGAATATCCGAGAGACGAAAATTGAAGCCCAGATCTGGCTGCTCATAGTAGTGGCCCGGCTGGCCACTGCGAACCCAGAATTCAGGGTCACGTTCAATCCCGTGATGCCTCAGCCTTGTGGCTAGCCGTGCCAACGCCGCATCGTTCGTCAGAACGGCGCCCCCTTCCCCGGCAGTGATACTTTTGACCGGATGAAAGCTCAAAGTCGTTGCCTTCGAATACTGACAAGCTCCGACCGGGCGACCCGCACAGTGTCCCCCAAGCGCATGCGAAGCATCCTCGATAATACTGATGCCATAGCGTTCTGCCAGCGTGCTTATCGCTGATAAATCGCAACTCAAGCCATTGAGGTGCACCGGAACAATCAGGTCAGGCAAGGCATTTTCGGCAGCGGCTTTTTCCAGCTTCACGGCCAGAGCGCGCGGGCAGAGGTTCCCGGTCGAAGGGTTCACGTCCACAAAGTCCACCTCAGCACCCAGCATGACAGCGGCATTGGCCGTTGCCACAAAAGTGAGTGGAGAGGTCCACAGCCTCCCTCCAGCTTTCAGGCCTGCGGCGGCATAGGCAACGTAGAGGGCCGCGCTGCCCGAATTCACCACAACCGCGTGGGCCGCCCCGGTGTACTCACACAACGCGTGTTCAAATGCTTCAACCTCGGGGCCCTGGGTCAGAAAATCACTTTTCAGCACCCGGGCAACCGCTTCCAGATCGGAGTCATCCACGCTCTGTCGGCTGTAACCGATCAAAGCCCGTACTCCTTCAATATTTGTTTCAGTTCCGGAACCGACAGGAAGTGGTCGTTGGTTCCGGACGAGTATTCAAAGCCGTCGGCAACTTCTTGACCCTTTTCCCTTTCCGCATTCTTTTCATAGTCCAGTGTCTTGTCGAAGAACTGGATGGAGGGTGTAATCACAAAGTGGTCGGAAAACTCCAGGGTCTGACGCGAAGACTCTTCCGGGCACATGACTTCGTGGAGTTTTTCACCTGGGCGTATGCCGATGTGGTCAAACTCGGCTTCTTCATCCATGGCCCGAATCAGGTCTGTGATGCGTATGGAAGGCAACTTGGGAATAAAGATCTCGCCGCCCTGCATCCGCGAAAAGGCTTTTACCACCGAATCCACACCCTGCTCGATCGTGATCCAGAAACGTGTCATCCGCTCATCGGTCAGGGGATAGACCTTTTGCCCTTCATCCCGCAACCGCTTGAAAACCTCCAGCACTGAACCTCTTGACCCCATGACGTTGCCATAACGAACCACCGAAAAACGGGTTCGAGACGGCCCGGCCAGATTGTTCGCCGCCACAAACAGCTTGTCAGAGGCCAGCTTCGTGGCTCCGTAGAGATTGATGGGGTTTGCCGCCTTGTCGGTGGAGAGACAGACGACTTTTTCCACTTCATTGGCAATGCAGGCATCAATCACATTCTGACCGCCCAGAATATTGGTTTTGATACACTCCATCGGGTTGTACTCTGCAGCCGGCACCTGCTTTAATGCGGCAGCATGAACCACAATATCCACTCCCTTCATGGCTACCATCAAGCGCTCACGATCGCGGACATCGCCCAGAAAGAAGCGCATTTTATCGCTGTCCAGGCGTTGCTCCAGCTCAAACTGCTTCAGTTCGTCGCGGGAATAGACGATCACCCGGCGACAATCTGCAGTGTCCAGCAAGCGCCGGATAAAGCAGCTGCCGAATGAACCGGTTCCTCCGGTCACCAATACGGATTTCCCATTAAAGAGAGAGGCCTTCACTGCACTGCCTCCCCAACTTTGTCGTGCACTCTGATAAAACCATGTTCTTCGGAATAACGGGCCCTCCCATCTTTCCAGCCGAGCCTGGGGTAAGTCACTTGTCTCAGCGGGCCATCATGGTCCTTTTCGCGGATAGACCGTCTCAGCAACTGATCAGCCATCTCCGAATCTTTCGCGAGCACGCGCTTCATGTGCCCAGGCAGTTCAGTCAGAAAGTATCTTAAACGATCCTGCCACCAGGCGATCCAGGCCTTCTGCAAAGCACGGTCTTCCAGGGCAAAGGCGTGGGAATAGCCGGCATGCAGGAAGTGCCACAGTGAGCCGCGAATAAAATAGTAGTAGGACGCATTTTGCTTCAGGACTTTTTCCAGCAGATAACGGTTAATCCGAAAGCACACGCGACTGAAAGTCGCCAGGTCTCTGACCGGACTGGATAGCAAGGCGGTCAGGTCATTACTGAGGCTCTGCATCGCCAGTTGTATTTTGCGCACTTCCCGTTCTATCTTGTCATGGGGTATGTGGCGGCTGTCATCCTTGAACAGGGCCGCCAGAGCCGCCTCCCTGCACTCATCCAGCGTATCCAGATAGGGGGCAACCTCCCCGGTCGGGATCCAGGGGGCCTTCTCGATGGCAGCCCCGTTGGAGCAGTTGAACACAGAGGCAGACTGGCATAGTGATACGATGACGTTCTCTGTTCGCCTCTTGGAGGTATACAGGAACGTGGTCGACAGGATTTTGCCGCCATCGGCCGCATCCACTTCAATAGTCTGCTGATCCAGGCTGTCAGACACCCTGGCTTCCGAGCTCTCATCGAAATACAGCGAATCTCTGGCATGGTGCTTGTCAGCACTCGGAAAGCCGTAATCCAGCCCGAACAGATACACATTCCTGAAACCATAGTGATGGGCAATCGCAAGGGCTGCATTGGTACAGGTCGGTGCGGTATCGGCGATGGCCTCATCACTGTCACCGAATAACTGACTCAGCGGGCTCTCGGCTTTAAAAAACAGACGGGTATCCCCAAAAAGCTCAAGAAGGCACGGATTAGCCTGTGCTGCAGCAATCAGGCGCACTTTCTTCATCGCTTCGCGGTCGTGATTTCCGGCCTGTACCTTGAAGGTCAGATAATCAGATTCCAACTCGATATGAATATCCGGCTCGATGCCAGCCTTCAGCAATGGCCCAATGGCCGTGCCACAGGAGACAATAATGGTCTTGGTTGACAGTGTCCGAAGATCATCCAGACGCTCATCCAGAGAGGGTCCGGAACCTACCACGCAGATTCCGCTGCGCCCGATCCGGTCAATTCCCGCCTCACTGGCTTTGCTCAGGATGGCATTACCGGTGCGGAAGTTGTGCAACGCATTATTCAACTGGTTCAGTTCATCATCGTAGTTCCCGAAGGAATACATGTGCACATAGATGTCACGATTGACCTCGTCAATCACCTGGTTGTACTCCGGAATACCCAGATGATTATAGAAGTAGGTGGTTACCGGAAAGAAAGGCACATGGTTTATCAGGTGGTTCCACAAGGTCGCCCGCACCTGATACCAGTTTTCCGCATTGTGGATCAGAACAAACTCGAAACTGTGACCATTCTGGCGCTGCTGCCGCTCCACGATCGCCTGCCAGTCAACGGTATACAGGCTGGCCGCAAAACGGTCCATATCGTGCTCAACGACCATGAGGTGCTGAATGGTAC
>JAUIAZ010000308.1 GCA_030427465.1 Gammaproteobacteria bacterium
GGACTGTCTTTTCCCATCTCAGCCTCGCTTCACGGTGATGCGACCCCGCACCCCGTCACTTTCGCGCAAGGCCGAACCCAGGCCGGCTTCCAGACCGGCTTTGCCCAGCGCTTGCTTGTATTGATCCAGCTGGTCCAGAGAGCTGCCCCGGACCTCCATGGAAAGTTCGCCCCGCTGCTGGCTGAACTGGAGATTGTTCAGCTCCATCGAGGCACTGTCAGCCTGACGCTTCAGCTGGAAACCCGCTTCGGCCAACAGTTCCAGAAATTCGCCCCCCCCAGCCCCCTGGTTGGCATTACGCAACTTGCCTTCCATCTGGCGCCGCGGACTGCGGACATTGCGCTCACCGGGATAGATTCTCTGGTAAAGTTCGCGTGCTTGTGCTGAATAGGTTTCCGCATGCTGTTCATGCAGCATGCCTGCACCCAGGTTGAGGCCGACCTGTACAGCCAGAAAAACGCCCGCAACCGCTGCGACCGGCCACCATTTCCGCAATGGGCTCTCGGCGCGTGAACTGCGACTGCGGAAAGCACCGACACACAGATTATTTGGAGCTTCTTCGTTGGCAAGTGTCAGACTCAGGCGTTGGAACGCGCTCAGATCATAGTGCTGAAAACGGATATCCAGCCCATCGATGTGCTCCAGCTGTGCCGTAAATACTGCAGAGTCCTGGGTATCCTGAGGGTTCAGCCAGATATGCAGGGGCTTCGAGTTGTCCGTTCCTGCCGATACAGCCGCCAGGGTTTCCAGAAACAGCAGAGCATTGTCCCGGTGCAGTCGCATCAAGACTTCACCCGGTTCATGCAGAAGAATATCATCGCCATCAATCATCAGGCTGAGCCCGCCTTCACCTGGCGGACAACCTTCTGCATCTACATAGATGCCTGCCAGCTCCCAGGGAAACTGGTTCACCAGCGCGTGGTACTCAGCCATGACTTCCTGTTGGATGGCCAAAACCGGCAGGATGTCCCTGCTTTGTCTCTGGAGCGGCACCAGGTGCATGTCTTCCACATCTTCCGCCAGCACTTCCTCAACGGCAAATGGCAGGGCCTGCTGGATATAGCGTGCCTGTTTGGCCGGTATGCGCGCCTGGCACAATATGGTCAAATGCGCCGGAATGATGTAATGCAGACGAACGTCATCGAGCCCGTTCTGCGCAATCGTACTGACCAGCTCATCAAAGGTGGACTCACCGCTGCCAATCGGCTCGCCGATGTAGCTGTAAAGTGCCCACTCGAAGTGTTCGGCCTCTTCTTCACGGGGTGAAGGTCTGAGATAAAGTTTGACGGTCATTGCAAAGCCATTTGTTAATTTACCACCACAATCGGTTTGGTGACCTCGGATTTCTTCCCGAAATCCCGGCGCATCACCACCGTTTTGCCGCTACTGTCCCTATACAGTGTAGACTCCAAGCGGTAGCTTCTACCATCGACAATCGCACGAATCGTCGCTATGAAGTAATTGCTATTGACCCGGAGTTCACTATTGGGGATGTTTTCAAGCCCCGCCAGAGGCTGCAGTTGCAGGAAGTCCTCAAGTTTGGCGAAGCCCTTTTTTTCCGTGCGCTCACTGATAATCTGTTCGGCTCCCGGCCGGGTCAGTCCCGGAATGTAGGCCAGCAGGGTTTCTGCCGTGGCCGTATTTACGTTCAGTTGCGACACGTCCGGAGGCAGCATTACGACAAAAGGCAGCAGCGCATCATAGACTTCACGGGTCATGCCCTCGATAAGGTTCAGCTCGGAGATGTCATTAAAGTAGGTTCCGGCTGTCCGGTAAGGCTCCTCACGAATCAGGTAGACATCATCCTCCGCCCCCCTGAATTCCGTGCTTTCCTGATCCGCATCAATCCAGTCCACGAAGCTTTCCACTGTCAGCTCTGGCGGCACCTGTATATCCGGCAGGTTTTGCAGCAAACGGCGGAAACGCTCCAGGTGTGCGCGATTCAGCGTTGACGTATCTCCCTGGTTTACCACCAGCGCATTGAGATTGAAGCGTCCCATCAGGTCATCCAGTTGCCCTTCTATCCCGGTATTGAGATCGATCGGCAATTGCACAGCATTCATGCCCCAAGGCTCATCCGCCGCATCTTCTTCGTGGTCGACAAAGGCGTTACCTGCCTTGTCTTCCTTCCAGTCCCGCACCAGCAGATTTCGTGCAAAGAACTCACCGCCAATGGCGTAACTTCGCGCCTGGTTCTGCTCGGTGATATTCATGGCTCGGCGGATATCCAGGGACTGCCGGTTGGCCAGACCTGCCGCTACAATGGATACCAGGGCTACTACGAAAACGATGAGTATCAGCACCATGCCAGTCTGATGCCCGGGTAGAACTGGTTGACTTCTGCGCCTCACCCGCCCTCTCCTTCCAGTGGCTCATTTTCATCCCCGCCATCGGGGTTTCCGCTGTCACCTCCGGAAGCGCCGGCATTTGCCGGAGGCGGTACAAAAGATCCAGCCACCGGGAAAACCCGGCGAATTTCACCGAAAGCCACGGTACGGATTACAATTTCAATGGCCTTGGGCAAGCGTGAGGGCGTTTGCTCCGGATTGGAGGACACCTCGGTTGCCGGCCAGGTATCTGACCACTGGTTCGATTGCGTGAGGAAGCGCAACGCCACATCTTCGACACCTTCCAGCACCTTCTGGCTACGTGCTTCGGTGTCTTGCGCGCGATCCAGCACCGGCCAGTAATCACGATGCAGGCTTTCCTCTTCCAGCCGCCACGCCACACGCTGCAGCTGGCTGCGAGTAATCAGCAGGCTTTCTTCGGTATCCAGCGCCTGCAGCAGAGCCGCCGCATCCCGCCACCCGGTGCGGGTGAACTCCACCAGAAACGTGGATTCCCCGGTGTAGACTGGTGGGAATTCGTCCCCAAACCCATCCCGAATGGGGCGATCCACAATCTGTGAAAAATCCTGCGCCAGCAAACGGTCCATTCGCTGCAAACGCTGCAGCAAATCCGCACGAGCCTCCACCCGATCCCTGGTATCCAGAGACTGGGTCAGCAGCCAGAATGCACCAGTCCCCAGCAGGGCCGTAATGGTGATGGCAATAAGGACTTCAAGCAGGGTGAAGCCCCGGGGCTGACTGACGAAAGAGCGTTTCATTCCCCCCCCAGGAAAGTGATCAGGGAAGCAATTTGCCGCTTTCTGACAGCCCCTTCCTCTTCCAGCAATACCGACAGTTCAATACGGCGCATTTCCGGGTCTGCCGTTTCCTTGACCACCTGAACTACTTCCCAGTTGCGCTCAGCCAGAGTGACCCGCTTCTTGCTTTCTCCGACTCCGGGCAACTTGCCTTCTATCAAAAGCTCATTGTAATGGTTCTCGGCGACCCACTGCCCCAGCGTGATCTGCTCCAGGCGGGCCTGATTGTTGACGTTATAAGTCACGCTGCGCATCAGACTCACACTGGCAACCGCAAAGATGATAAAAGCCACCATGACTTCCAGCAGGGTGAAACCGTCCTGTCTTTTAGTCATCTTCCGGGACTTCCAGAACCAGGGGATTAAAGCCGTCGGAACTGATGCGGTAGCGAATGCCTTCCAGCACCGGTGAGCTGACATCGATGTCGAAAGGCGTGGTTTCACCGCTGGATAAGAGAAGAACCTGAGGCAGGAACTCAGTACGGGACTCCTCATCTTCCGTGGCACGCTCATTTGTCTGTTTGAGCGACATGCCAACAGCCAGGCCGGTCAGGTCCAGTTCAATGCCCTCTTCCAGCTCTTCATCGCTGAGAAACTCCTGTGGCATGCGAATCCACTGACGGTTTTCCTCATCAAAGCCGCGGAAGCGGTAGCCCTCTTCGCTGAACTCGACCCCGATTTCTATATTCTGAAGTACCGCTTCTTCCGATGCCATCTGCAGTACGGCCATCAGGCGTCGGGACTCGTTTTCCAGTTCCTGCCGGTCCCGGCTGCCGGTTGCCACCAGGGAAATCATGCCCACCATCACACCGACGATCACCATGACCACCATGATTTCAATCAGTGTGAAGCCCCGCTGTTGCCGGATCATCAGTACTTAGTCAACATTCCAGTTGCCGATGTCGGCATCATAGCCTTCACCACCTTCCTTGCCATCTGCGCCGTAGGAGAAGATGTCAATCTTCCCGTTAACACCAGGGCTGATGTACTGATAGTCATTGTCCCAGGGGTCTTTCGGCAGACGCTTGATGTACCCATCCGGATTCCAGTTCTTGGCTTCCGGAAAACCCGAAGGCTGGCTTACCAGAGCATCCAGCCCCTGTTCGGTGCTGGGGTAATTCTTGTTGTCCAGGCGATACATATCCAGGGCCTGGCTCAGGGTTCGGATATCCTGCTGCGCTACCGTGACCATGGCCTGGTCCGTCCGTCCAAGCAACTGCGGCGCAACCGCCGCTACCAGCAGGCCGAGGA
>JAUIAZ010000309.1 GCA_030427465.1 Gammaproteobacteria bacterium
TGATCCGCTTCAGAACGGAATATGAAAAGACCCTGCTGAGCATGGATCGCGTACAGCGTCAGAGGGACAACCACTGCCCCCGGGATCACGGACGTCTGTCCATCATGACGAACCGTGAAGGGCTGCGCTGTGAGGGACATTACCAGACCAGCATGAACCGGCACAGAGACACCCTGAAAACCCTGGAACCGCTGCGCCCGCTGTGGGAACAGTTGCTGGACCCGTCATAAAAGCAGACCCTGCTCGTAAAATGCTGTCAAAGCAGCGGTCAGTTGTGACCCAAGGCACAGAATGCGGGGACGGCCACTCGACAAGGTCCCGCCCCTTAGTGGTAAGGTGTTCCCCCGATATTAGACAGTACAGATCCGACCCCATGACAACGAAAGATAAATATTGGCTGATGGGCCCTGTTTACGATGCCCTGAGCTGGGTGTTTGCCGGCAATGCAATCTACAAGTGCAAGTGCAGCATGCTCAAGGCCCCCTGGCTAAATCCGGGAGACCGGGTATTGTTCGCTGGAGTGGGTCACGGCAAAGAAGCCATCTACGCAGCCCGGATGGGCGCCAGAGTGACCGTCGTTGATCTGTCCGCGGCCATGCTCGAAAAGTTCCGGCAGGCACTTGAGAAAACGGGAGAGAATCTCGACGTCCGTATTGTGCATTCCGATATTTTCAAGGTGGAGGAATGGGGCGAGTACGATATGGTTACCGGCAACTTCTTCTTCAACCTCTTTCCCCGCGAGATGGTTCCAGAGGTATTGCAGCATCTGATGAAGCTGGCCAGGAATGACGGCTACATTGTCATTTCCGATTTCGCCTTTCCGCAGGGAAATCCGCTGGCAAAACTCTTCAAGCAGGCCTACTGGTACACGGCCATACTTATCTTCTGGGCAACTACGGGCGCAGCTGTGCATCCGGTTTATGATTATCAGAAATATATGGAAGAAGCCGGCCTGAGAATGCGTGAGGTGACCCACACGCCCTTCCTCGGCATTGATGCCTACACCTCGTTTCTCGGACAGAAACAGAAGGTCTGATCAGGCCTTCTTCACACCCAGTACCGAGGTGTAACAATCCATACCCAGATAGCTGTAGCGCCGGGTATCTGTAATCGTCAGACCTTCCTGCTGCATCAGCTCTGGATAGTTATAGATCTCATGCACAGCGTTATCCGAGGCGAAATAGAAAATGATCGCAGCGGTGTACCAGTAAAAGTTCTGCATCCCACGCTGAAGAGCATTCCCCTTGGGATAACTGAAGTCTCCCACGACAAACTTTCCGCCTGGCTTGACGCAACGGATCAGATGCTTCATTAGCTTCAGCATGAAGTCTTTATGAAATACATTGAGGAAGAAGTTTGCCGTCACCAGGTCATAGGTATCAAACTCTTCGAATTTGAGCACGTCCGCATGAACGACCCGCACCTTGAGATTGCCCGGATGCTGCTGGAAACCTGCTTCCAGTTTCTTCAACATGGTTTCGGAAATGTCCACTACTGTAACGTCTGCACCCACTTCTGCAGCCCGGATGGCATCCTTCCCATGACCCGCACCGGCAATCAGCACCTTGTCGCCCGGCTTGATGTGATCCGGAGTCAGCATCGCACGCTTGCAGTTATGAATGGCCTCTCCTCCGTAAATCGTACTCAGGAAGTCGTAAAGGGGGCCGATATATTTATATTTATCTGTCATGACTACTACTCGTGCAAAAATTTGCTAAACCATTGAATCCTCAAGTTTAAAGCCTCCTTTATTCGACGGGAAGCCTGACCCGCAGCCAGTGTTCAGAAATCGGACAGGGGTCACACGAATTCTGCCAACGACTTTTTCCGATTCGGCGTACAGAGTTTGTAGGAAAATGCTTACATTTTAACCAAAGCCCAGGTGTTACACTTTTGTCATCTGAAATTCTGGCACAGGGAAGTGTCATCCGCCTCCTGGCAAAGGATCGCCAAACAGGGGGTGGATTGAGGCTAAACAGCAGTCGTGCCACCAAGGAAGGTACCCGTCACACAGGGAGGTGTAACGGGCGATGAGAGACGATCAAGCACGACAGCGGAAGGCCACAGATCCTTCAGATAAACAGGGAAGTCGGTAGACCTAAGGATTGGGTTTGTCAGCAACCCGACACCGGGCAGCGCATGGATGCGCTGCCTTTTTTATTGCGTCAGAAAAATCCCGATGTTCAGATGACCGGAGTCAGCTGAATTCTCAGTTCGGTATGCTTGCGTGCATCAGAGGCCTTGGCCCCGGCCAACTCACGATAGGTGCGTGAAAACTGCGCATAGTCCGCAAAGCCCGCAGCTATCGCGGCATCATTGAGGGACAAGCCGTCAGCGAGCCTGGACGCGACCAGAAAAATCCGCTGCCACAAGCGAAAACGCCGGATCGGCGACCCCGTGACCTTCTTGAACAACTGAATCAGTCGCGGCACAGACAGGCCCACTCTTTGTGCGATTTCCTCCACCGCAATGTTCCGGTCAGCCGTCGACTTGATCAGCTCTACCGCCTGCATGATTCTCGGGTCGGGATCCGGAACCGCACGGGCGGGATGGCCCAGCCACTCGTCGACGATGTGCACTGCCGTCTGCAAGCCGGGCCTTTCGTTACGAAGCAGATTGGCAAACTCGATGACATCCTCCTGCCCCTGAATGCCGGTGTAACAACCACTATGACCGATCCTCACGGAATCACTCATCCGTGGTTTCAGGCGAGCCAGGTCAGTTCCCAGGTCATCCAGAAAGCAAAGCGCTACCGAGGCACCATGGGTATCTACCTCCAGGTTCATCCCGGCAGGGATCAGGAAACTGCGAGAACGAATTTTCTCGCAGCGCAGCGGGTCCAGCAATTCGAGCTCATCTTCGAGAGACACGATCAGCGTCGATGGCACGTTCAGACGCCTGAAGTGTCTTTCCAGTCTGCCCACGTAAAAACTGCGCTCAGCGCTGGCATAGACAATGGCTTTTTGTTGTTGCTGACTCATGGGTTACTCTCAGAAGAGAACGCTCACAGGCGGGACTTCCCACCACTACCCTCAAGAGTACCCAAAGTACGGGCTGTCCCCCAGCCGGATTGGTGTTTTTTTATACTGTTTCACATTCCGATGTCGAGCTGCGCGAGCCTTGAGGGTCTGCGCCGGAGCGCACAAGCTGAACCTCCAATTGGTTTCTTGGTGGCAACACATCGGACGGACTCAGTCCACAGACTTCCTTGAATGCCCTCGAGAAATGAGCTCCGTCACAAAAGCCCGAAGCCACTGCCGCACTGGTCAGGCTCTCGCCCTGAAACAGAAGGCAGGTTGTCTGGTAGACCCGCATCCACAGGCGGAATCGACGGATGGGTACGCCAGTTGCCCGTTTGAATAACTGGATCAGCCGGGGTACAGACAGGCTCAGCTCCTTCGCCAGGGCATCAATGGGTATATTCTCACGGTAGCGTTGTTGCATGATGGCGATGGCCTGCAACACGCGGGGGTCCACCGGGGGACCGTTGAGGGCCCCGCCACTGTCAGACAGGCAGTCCATCAACCAGTTCCGTGTTTCCTGCCACCCGGCGCCATTCATCCAGATATGACGGGCGCCGCTGATCAGAGGAGCTTCTGACTGAAGACTGCCGACGCAGTACGAACCGTTGCTCAGCCTCAGTGTGCGGCCGGCCGTTGGCCTGAGCCTGTGCATGTCCCGGCCGTAGATATCCAGGTAACACAGCATAAGCGCCTGCCCCCGGGTATTGATATCAACCTGGGCTCCAGAAGGTAACAGAATGGAGTAGGCCGTCAGAAAGGAATGGCTCTCGGGCTCTCTGATGGTGATGGGTTCCTGAAAAGAAACCAGCAGGCAATGCGCTGTGCACATGGGGCTGAGCAAGGGACGCAGTGGTCCGAAGTAAACCGACCGGTCGGGCGCGAGGTAAAGCCTGGAACGATTGTTTTTCTGCTTATCCATGACATCACTTGCCTGTTCAAAAAGACCTGCAGGCCCAGTCGGGTACTGCAGGTGAGAGAACAACATCCGGTAACTTCCGCTCCCGGACGCTGGGCACAAAGCCAGACCATCCTTTGTCTGTAGATTTCACTAAATGTCGGCTATCTCCATTTGCCCGCAAACATTACCGATCAGAAACATTTCAAACATGAACAAACTGATGATTCACAAGAAATTGAGAGGCCAGTCACATGGCAGGGTGAGACAATGAGAAACGCTTAACTTATGAACAGTTCACCGAAAGACAAAAAAACCGGGGCTGGCCCCGGTTGGACTGTTACATTGGCTCAGAGACAGATTGTCTGGCGTACGCTCAGGAGAGTGCCGCCTTGGTGCCACTCTGCCGCTTACCCAGTGAGCCATTACGGAGGGCTTTGACTAGCCCCTGATCTGCTGCGTAAGCG
>JAUIAZ010000310.1 GCA_030427465.1 Gammaproteobacteria bacterium
TTTCCGGGGGCATTCCCCGCCTGATCAACCTGATTGCCGATCGGGCTCTGCTCGGGGCTTACAGCGAACACCAGGACAAAGTCACCCCAGACCTGGTCAAACAGGCCTCCAAAGAGGTGGGATTCCTAGCCTTCCAGGAAAAGCCGCCTTTCTGGAAGCAGGAGACCGTCCTCTGGAATGCCGCTTTTGGCGGTATGATTGTCGGCAGTCTGGTGCTGATTGCCGTGGCATTGTCCATGAAGCTCCAGCAGCCTGTGGCACAACCAGCTGTGGCAGAAGCCGCCCGCCTGGCGGGGGGGGACCATACTACAGATGCTGTGACCGGAGCGGATCCGGTCAATGCAGCAGAGACGGAGCCGGCCGCCGCAACTCCTATTGAGAGACCGACAGAGGAGAGCGGCGGGGATATCGACGCCCGGACAACGAACGACAACACGGGAACTGACAGCGCGTCTACGGCCGCGGTAATGCAGGCTGATGCGCCGTCAGGTCTGCTTTCAGAGAGTGAACTGACGCTACATGATCAGGATACGCTGGAACGGGTAGCTGCGGCGCGACTCGGTCGTTACAAGCCGCGCGATGAAAACACTTACCGCGCCTACCGGAGCCTGATGCAGGCCTGGTCGGTGAGCCCGCTGCCCAGCGCTTCAGAGCTGGCTTGCCAGTATGTCGAACTCAGAGGCTTACGGTGCCTGCATCGCGAAGGGAACTGGCGGGGCGTGATTCAGCTCGATCGCCCCGTGATTCTGCGTTTGCTCAACGATGAGGGTGTTGCCTTTCATGCCACCTTGCTTGAACTGAGTACCAGTGGCGAGGCGCGGCTGGAGCTGGATGGCCGAGAGTTGATTACAGATCTGGGGGAGCTTGATCAGCGCTGGGATGGGGATTACAGCCTGCTATACCGCTTGCCGCCCTACGAGAGTCCGGTTATCAAGCCGGGCGCCATACAGGATCAGGCTGCCTGGCTTAACCAGCAACTGGATACCATTCGGGAGCAGCTCTTGAGAAGCGGAAAAAGCCGGATCGATGACTTGCCTGCCTATGATGCCAGTCTGAAGGATCGGGTGCGCTGGTTCCAGGCGCTCGCAGGCCTGGAACAGGATGGTGTTGCCGGGGCACTGACATTGATAAACCTTAACAGCTGGGTCGATGAAGGGGTTCCTCGCCTCACCCGGCCCACGAAGCAGGGGGGCTGACGATGTCCTATATCCTCGATGCCCTCAAAAAGTCTGAGTCGGAACGTTACCAGGATCAGGCCCAGAACAGTGACGGCTTTGCCCAACCGTTGTGGCTGCCCAAGAAAAAACGCAGCAGCCCCTGGCCCTGGATTATCGGTGTGGCCCTCCTATTGAACGGGGTTCTGGTTTCCTGGCTGATCTGGCGTATGCCGGTCTCTGAGCCAGGAGCTGCGGTTAAAGACGCCCCCACAGCTGAAATAAACCTAGCCAGGGCTCCAGCCCGACAGGCGCCATCAGAACAAGCACTGCAGGAAACTGCCCCGGAATCCCCCGTGCCGAAGTCTGCCCCAGCGCCAGCGCCGGTGGTACCTGAGCCGGCCGCACCTGTGCAGCCCGCACCTGTGCAGACCATACCTGAGCAGCCCACTCCTGAGCCGGCTGCCCCTATAAAGGCCGCTCCTGTGCCGGCGGCTCCTGCACAGGCCGCGTCCGAGCCGGTCACTGCTGCGCCGCCGGATGACATTCCCCTGATTTCTGACCTGCCAGCAGACTTTCAGCGCCAGATTCCGGCCCTGAGATTCAGCAGTCACATTTACAGTTCCAGTCCCGAGGCCCGGC
Organism: Gammaproteobacteria bacterium; assembly: GCA_030427465.1. Lineage (GTDB taxonomy): Bacteria > Pseudomonadota > Gammaproteobacteria > Pseudomonadales > Oleiphilaceae > JADJWY01. Next base: position 1,797 of record JAUIAZ010000310.1, read on the forward strand.
GCATCATGATAAACAACCGCTATCTTCGCGAGGGTCAGAGTGTACAGGGGCTGCGTGTTGTGGAGGTCACGCCGGAAGGGGTCATCCTGGCCTTAAGGGGCAGGGTATTCGAGATTCCGGTACTACGCGACTGGACTCCGGATGAGCGTTGATCCCGCCGTTCGTGAGCGTATCCAGCAGGCCTACAGCCAGTACCTGAAAGGGCGCGATCTGAAGGCCCGCTGGGGCCAGAAGCAGATGATCGGCGCCATCGCCAATTATGTCGCCGGCATCGAGACGAATGGCGAGGGGCAGCGGCAGTCCGACCCGGGCGTCTGTGTCATAGAGGCTGGTACGGGCACCGGCAAGACCCTGGCCTACCTGACCGCTCTGTTGCCTTACATCGAAAGCCTGCAGAAGAAACTGGTCATTTCCACAGCGACCATCACGCTGCAGCAACAGATTCTCGAAGTCGAACTGCCTGCCTTTCGGACCCATTCCGGTGTGACATTCCAGGCGGCCCTGGCCAAGGGACGCGGGCGCTTCCTGTGCCTGCACAAACTGGATCTGCACTTGCAGGAAGAGAACGTTGAAGATCTGTTTGGTCCCGGTACTGACGCAGAGGAGGCGACTCAGGCGTTTCCGAAAGAGGATTATGAAGCCCTGCTGCACAAACTGTCAGCGGAAGCCTGGGATGGTGATCTGGACAGCCTCAGTGAACCGGTCGACGAGGGCCTGTGGCGAACCCTGACCGTAGACAACCGGCAGTGCCTGAACCGCAGTTGCGCCTTTATCCAGCAATGTCCTTTTTACCGCAATCGTGCGCAGCAGGAAGAGGCGCAGGTCATTGTGGCCAATCATGACCTGGTCCTGGCGGATCTGGCGTTGGGCGGAGGAATCGTATTGCCCGATCCGGCGGAAACCCTTTATCTGTTCGATGAAGCTCACCATCTGGCTGAGAAAACCTTGCAGCATTTCTCCGCACAGGCAGGGCTCCGCGGGATCCGTACCACACTGAATCAGCTGTCACGGGTTTGCGTGGAAATGCAGTCCCTGAGCGGGCATGACGCCGGTATCGTCAGTCTGGCACAGGACATGACCCCGCATATCCAGCAACTGCACCTGTCCCTGAACGCGTTGCAAGAGCGTATCGCCTCGGAACTGGAATGGAAAACCGATAGCGACCAGAACGAATGGCGCGTCAGATTTTCCCAGGGCCAGATACCGGAGTGGTTGCACCTGGATGCCAGCGCAATATTACCGCTGGCTCAGCGCATCCTTGACCATCAGGAATCGCTGCTTGAACGGGCACGGGAGCTGAATGATGATCGTAGTACCGGATTGCAGAATGACGGACGCTGGAGTCGCTACCTGGTATCGCTGGCGTCGCTTTCGCGTCCGCTAGAGGGGCAGGCACGGTTGTGGCAGATACTGCTTCGCGATGACAGTGAAGCCTTGCCAGTTGCGCGTTGGGTCAGTTCATTTGACCCGGATGCTGCCGATATGGCACGTCTGAATGCCAGCCCCACAGACGCTTCCCGTTACCTGCTGGAATACCTGTGGAACCGGGCCTTTGGGGTCGTACTGGCCTCTGCCACGCTGAGCCTGGCAGGAGATTTTGCCTACTTCAGACAAAGGCTCGGCTTGCCCGAGCGAAGTGTCTGTCACAGTTATCCCAGCCCTTTTGATTATCAGGGGCAGGGCAGGCTGGTCAGGCTGGATCTGGGTATGGATCCCAGTGACCGTCAGGAATACTACGACCGACTGACGGAGGTATTGAAGGCAAACATTGATCGCAAGCGAGCGACTCTCGTGCTGTTTACCGGGAAACGACATCTGAAGGCGGTAGCCGATCGCCTGGAGCAGGATTCACAGTTCGACGAGCTTTGCCTCAGGCAGTCAGGAAACAATCGCGCCCAGATATTGCAGGCCCACCGGGAACGGGTAGAAGCTGGCGAAGGCAGCTGCCTGCTGGGTTTGGCGAGTTTTGCAGAAGGTCTGGATCTGCCGGGCGAGCTGCTGGAGCATGTGATCATTACGCGTCTTCCCTTCAGTGTGCCGGATGACCCGATTGAGGCCACGCTATCGGAATGGCTGGAGTCCCAGGGGCGTAGTCCTTTCTTTGAAATCAGTCTGCCAGCTGCCAGTATCCGTCTGATACAGGCTTGCGGGCGTCTACTGCGCAGTGAAAAGGACAGTGGCCAGATTACGGTGCTGGATCGCAGGCTGTGGACGAAGCGCTACGGAGCTCGCATGTTGCAAGCCTTGCCGCCTTTTGCCCTGGGTGCTGTCGAACGTTTCTGAGCAGTTTCTTCAGGACAAAAAAAAGGCGCCGAAATCGGCGCCAAGACATAAGGGCATGGAATAGGGAGCCCAGACAAAACAGTATGAAAGGCCTTGTGAATTCATACTATGGATACAGTTTAGGGTTTAGAGCTGCTTCGGACATCGTCCAAAGGGCGTAAAAAAGGCTGAAAAGGGCGTAAAAAAGGACTATTTTGCGTATCGAGGGACTAATCCCTGCTCATTTGTCCTGAGTATCGGTCGTGGAATTTGGCAGCATCCCCCATTTGCGCGCCAGGGACAG
>JAUIAZ010000311.1 GCA_030427465.1 Gammaproteobacteria bacterium
CCCTTGCCAGGGGTGCTGTATCCGCGCCACTGACTCAGCAGGTTACCGTGCGTACGGAAGCTGGCGCCGAACAGCATATGCCCATTGGTAATACGGTGATCGATCCATCCGAGAAAACGGGTCAGCAGGGCCGGGCGGGGGTGGTCTCCAGCCAACCTTCGGGCAACCTCTTTGTGCACCAGGTTGGCCGTGTGCCGCAGTTCGGCCGAATCATTCATGTAGCGGATATCGCTCGCCCACAGGGACTGATGTTGAATGATGCCGAGAAAGCCGCGAAAAGTGGTGTAGTGATAAAGGGTTTCAGTCGGCAAGTCAGCATAGAGGCTTGCCGTTATTTCCTTTATCATGATTTCAGCAACTCGCTGACCGCTCGCAGTTCGCAACCCAGATCATGACTCAGGTCGTCCTGATCCGGGTCATGCAGGTCTGCATGCAGAAGCAGTCGGTACAGTTCGTTGAGGCGGACATCCAGAGAAGGGGTGATGGACTCTCCGGTGGGATCCGTCAGCCCCAGCAGCAAGCGTTCGCTTACACTCATCCCCGTCTTTGCGCGGGTTATCAGGTCGGTCAATCGTGTCATTATCAGGAAAATTATTCGCAAAACCGCAGTTTAGTCCAGTTTGCAGCCCAAGGTACAGAAAGCCCGCCTATCCAGCACTGCTTGTGCTGCTCTTGGGCGTTTTCTCTCTCTCGGCTTCGGCGATGCCGCATCAGAAACTGCCGGTGGTGCCGCTGCATGAAACCTGGGAACAGACACTGGTCATGAATCTGCCCGCTGAATGGCGCTTTGACATCCCGGCCTGGGTAGAGTTTGAACATGCTGAAAGCGGAGAAGTACGTCGCACCCGCTTCTTCTCGCTGGCTGCTGGCCGGGTGGCTTTCCGTTTCACCGGAACCCGCACCGGTACCTGGCACTACAGGACCGAGAGTGAGCTCATTGCCTTGCATGGCCATCGCGGTAGTATCGATGTCGTACCCCAGCAGAACCCCGCGCGTAAAGGCTTTCTGACCCAGCAGCGGGGGGAATGGCAAATAGCGGATTTTCGCGGCAAACCCAGGCCCTATCGTTTCCATGTCTATATGGACGGGGTGGAGTTTCCTACCCACTCCCCGGCAGGAACGCCCCAGAAGCTCTACGATTTTGAAGATCCGGCACATTTTGAAAACTATCTGGACCGCGCACAGTCTCTCGGTTTTCCGGCCATCTTTGTGCATGTCGGTGAGCCCGATCTCTGGATGCAGCGCAGTGATTCCGGCTGGGAGCCCAACCTGCGAACGTTTGAATTGCTGGAGCGCATGCTGGAAGCGGCAGGAGCGCGCGGCGTGCAGATACATCTGTGGAAATGGAAGGATCAGCAGCGGAAAGCGACACCACTAGTCTGGCCGGGTGGGATCAATGGCCCGGTCGACAAGCAATTGCAGCGGTATATTGCGGCCCGACTCGGTCCGTTACCCGGCTGGAGTTTGTCCTACGGCTTTGACCTGTTTGAGTGGGTTGAAGAAGCTCCGCTCAACAAGTGGGCTGATTTTCTGGAAGCGGAAATGGGCTGGCCCCATGCTCTGGGTGCGCGCGGTCATGAATTTCCTGCGGGCAAACTGCGCATGGCTTCTTACGATGGTTTTGCCCGTTCTGTGGGGTTGACGACCAGCTATGCCGGGCCGACCGGATACCGCGAAATTCTGGAAGACCGGCAGAAGCATGCGGATCAGCCACTGGTCTACGAGGAACGTCACACCTATCAGCGTCCTGACCATCAGCTGGACATGAACGGTACCCGACGCCTGCTGTGGTGGACTCAGATGGCCGGTGGGGCAGGGCTGATACTCGGTTACTACCCGGAAGATATCCCCGCCTACGCCGGCTATCCGTATCCCCGTGCGGAGCAGTTGCGGGCCTTTGGCCGCTTCTGGACCCGGCATGCGCAGCTTCACAGCGAGCCCTGTCCGGAAACGGCACAGGCTTACGCGCTTTGTGGCGCCGGCAAGCGCATCCTGTACAAACAGAATGCCAAGCGTATCCGCTTTGACACAGCCGGTCTGCCACAGCGTTTTCAGGCCGAGGCACTGGATACAGTTAACGGAACCCGTCTGAATCTTGGCTGGCTGACCCGCGGGGACATTGAATTTACCGCACCCCGCCGCTCAGACTGGGCGCTGGCACTGACCTGGTCCCATGCCACAGGGGGCAAGTAAACCTCTTGGCCCCTGGTCACCGTATGCTATGCAGTGAATCGGTGATTCACCACTCTTTTCAAGCAATCAGGAAACGCCATGAACTGTACAAAAAAATATCTGCCCGCTTTGGCGGCCGCTTCGCTGATTCATGTCGCCGCGCCACTGTCCGCTGAAACCCGCTGGGATACAGAAGCTGAGCTGGGTTTCCTGTTGACCAGCGGCAACACGGAGCAGACAAAAATCAATGCGCGACTGGCTTCCGAGTATGAAACCGAGCAGTGGCGGCACACCGGGGAAGCGCGCTCTCTGTTTGCCAAAGCCGAGAGCGAAACGGATTCAGAAAAGTACCTGGCCCGGGCCCAATCTGATTACAAGTTTTCTGATAGCCAGTTTCTCTTCATCAGTGGGAACTACGAAGATGACCGCTTCTCCGGGTACGATTTTCAGGCTTCGATGGCCGTTGGTTACGGGCAACGTGTGTGGGAAACCGCAGAGGGTGCCTTTCTCGAACTGTCCGGTGGCCCGGGTTACCGCTTCAACAAACTGAAGGAGCCGGATGAAGACGGCGACGATGAAGAGAAGGGGGCCCTGGTCCGGCTGGCGGCCGATTTCAGTTACCCCCTGTCAGAGACGGCCACCTTCCGACAGAAGCTCAGCACTGAATACGGTATAGATGATGAAAATACCATCAGTGAATCAGAGACCAGTCTGCAGGCAACGCTGACGGGCTCTCTGTCACTGAAGGCTGCTGTGCGGGTCAAGCATCTGTCCGAACCACCGGAAGGGGATGAGTCCACAGATACCGAAACCACGCTGTCTCTGCTCTACGGATTCTGAACGCGGCCGGGTTTTTCCCGGCTTACTGCGGCGACTGCGTGATCATCCGACCTTCCAGATCGTAACCGGTTCGGGCGATATAAAAGAGAGCCTCCCCATTGGCTCCGACTTCCATCGTGGTCGCCCCATCCCAGCCGCGATGAACAGACAGTCGGCCCAGGCTTTCGCCTGGCGCTTCGTCGGCGGGCAGGGCCATTTCCAGGCGACAGAGCGTGGCACCGCAGCGCGCATCGGTGAGCTGTATTCCCGTCAGTTCGCTATGTTGCAGGCTGTTTTCTATACGTGAAATGGTATCGCTGGCCCATTGCCCGTCAACGGCTTCAGCTTCCAGCCGGGATTGCAGAGAGGCCAGGGTGCCGGCGTGCTGTGCAGCCTGGTCTTCTGCACTTGGCTCGGGTGCGGAGGGTTGCTCCTTCTGCGCTGTTTTTGGTTCACTGGCGAAGCGTTCCAGCTGGTCCTGGGTCATGGCCTGGTGCTCTGCCAGCAGGCTGAGGGCTTCCTGGACCTGCTCCAACTGCTTCTGCAGGTTGACGACTGACTGGTCAGGGGCAACGGCTGTCGCCCGCTTACCGTATCCGTCGGCTTTGCGGCCCGCTTCTTCCAGGAGTTCAATCTGCCCGTTGTCTGTGCGGATTTTCTCTGCGGGTGCGGCCGTGGTGCCCTGATGGCCACTGATGATGAGCTGGGTGATGACCGAAGCCGTGATCAGGGCAACAATCAGTGCCGTGATGACGATGCCGAGTTTGGCTGTTTGGGTTTTCATGACAATCTCCTTCTTGTATTCATGAGTCAGACAGGCCGGACCCGACGGAGGGTCCGGCGCCGGGCTCTTATTCCTCTACCGTGTAGGAAATGATGTAAGAGCGGTTGCCCAGATAGGTGGGCGGTACTGCGCAGCTGAAGTACTCGTGGCGGTTACTGCCGTGGGTTGCTGAACCGGTGTGCAAAACCTGCTCGTTGTCGCTGCTGCCATTGCTGTAAATGCGCGGCCCCCAGTAGCCATAGAAGGCATCAGCTGAGTTGTTCCAGTAGACCGTGTTGATGGAGCAGCGCACATTACTGCTGTAGTGGCGATCGAGTACCCGCACATAGGAGTAATCAATGCCGCTGTTCTTGTCATCGTTGATGACTGGCAGATCGACATACATCCACTGAACGGAAGACGGATTGGCGATGGCGCTGGCGTTGTAACTTGGTTCAGGGCCGGAGTACTTGGCGCCCATGGAGCCAGGATAAACCTTGCGGTCGCCGGCCTGGGCGGACGCGACTGCCAGGACCAGAAGAGCCCCCAGAAGGACTACTTTGTGTGCGTATGTTGTGGTTTTCATGAGTGTATCTCCTTTT